>NZ_JAYGHM010000039.1:0-72820 GCF_034931125.1 Rivularia sp. UHCC 0363
AAGTTTAATTATGCAGTTACATTCAAACATTTAGGGAGAAGTTTCTTCCTAAAAATTAAGAATCCTTAAAGATAAAAACTTATAGACAAGATATAATGACGATTGTTGATATAAAGTTCAAAAAAGTTAAGCTAAATAAACATTGTGGATAATTGGAATATTTTAGTAGAAAATACAGACGATGGTTTTACGGTAGCGACTGTCTTAGAAGTTCCTGATTGTCAAATTACTGATAAAACAAAACAAGGTGCTGTTGAAAAAGTTATTTCTAAGTTGCAAAAACGCCTAGCTAATGCCGAAATTGTTAAGATTCCAATATCAACGCAACCACTTGTCTCAGAAAGCTCTTTAATGAAATTTGCTGGAATATTTCAGGATGACCCAGATTTTCTTGAAATTATGCAACAAATGAGAGCAGAGCGCGAATTAGATAGCGACCAATGAGTTTCTGGATTCTTGATACCGATCACGCCTCACTATTTCTAGCTGGAAATAAGTCAATCATAGCTCAAGTTGCAAAGCATTCTAATGATGTAGCCATTACCGTAATTACTGTTCAAGAACTATTTAATGGTTGGGCTGGAAAATTAAATGACCCTGCACAACAGGGCAATCTTGTTCATCTTTATACTACATTATGGAAAACCACAGAATTTTTTAAGGTAATAACTGTCTTGAACTTTGAAGAAGATGCTGAAAATACTTATCAAGCCTTACGGCAAAATAAGGCTTTAGCAAAAAAGAGAATTGAAAAAGATTTACGAATAGCATCTATTGCTCTGGCTCAAAATGCAACAATCGTTACACGTAATTACAAAGATTTTTCCCAAATTCCAAACCTAAATATTGAAAATGGGCAAGATTAATACTTTTGTACAAGTCTCTACGAGAATTAGTATCATCAAAATGCTTTTTTACATTTTTGTCTTATGAAATAAATAAGTAAGTGTTATTGCCCTTATACAAAAAACCAGACAGATATGTCCGGGATGAAGGATTCTTATCCTTCGATTGGTAGATTTAATTAATGCACCTTTTCGCGACCAAAAAAGTAGATAGCACCAAATTTATAACAACACAAACTTTATCTATGCTTTAAATTGCACATTGTTAAATTCATACTAACTTAAAAATATAAAAGCTTCAAAATGTTATGATATTTAATTAAATTATTCTTAAAAAGTAAAATAATTGTTCTCAACATTGAGATATTTTCTCTACACAAATCGATCTATTTTTTAGATATATACACGTAAGTTTCATATAGGAAACGTGCATTAAATAGCCTGTTATTAGCTAGCTTTAATGCTTAGATTCTCAAAACAATACTCTTATGAATAAATATTGGTATTGATATCATCCATGCCTTTATTGCTGGTACACAGATATCAGTATTCTTTGTTTGATTGCACTAAGAAATGCTGAGTTATTTTTATAACTCGTTACACTGAACTTTGAAAAAACAGATAAATTTCATCTTAGATGCAGCAATTATGATGTTAATAGGATTGTTGTTGCTGATTATATTCGGAAACATCAATTGCGTTTGCGTTGGGTAAAATTTTTCTTATCGACACGATTCTTTTTTCTGGCAATGCAACAACCACATTGGGTAAAGTTTTGAGAAACTCTGACGGTAATGGTGCATTTTCATTATCGAGAGTGAGATAAAGCGTTCTATGGTTATGAGGTGCATTTTTTACCATAATCTTGAGTGCATCTATTGGAGAAGAATTTAAAACTGCTGTTTCTATCAATCCACGATTTGAACCACCCACGCTTAAATGAAACCAACCACTTGAGCGTCTACTACCCGTACATAAGCTAAATTCATGTTCGCTGTTTTTCAAGGAATACAAATAAGCTCCCGTTGTTCTCCCATCAAGATTACGAGCGATAAATACTGCATTACCGTTCGTCGAAGCATACAATAAACCCCGCTGTTGCAGGGATTTTAAAAGCTTTTGTGGAATAGAGTGCTTTTGGTTTAAGTAATCTTCGACAACTAAAAGATGGTTGTGTGAAGGTATGGGTGGCACAAATATAGATTCTTGTGTTTGTCGTGCAATAGTTAAAGCGCTTTTGGAAACTGCGTGTGTCATACTAGTTTCACCAAATCTGTCCCGCAACCAAACTACAGCATCATCAAAATTACACTTGTTAACGCTCATCACTAAAGACAGCGGATTACCTAAATGCTCATATTGATTCAGCCCTAGTTCGTAAGCAACTTCGGATAATTTTAAGTCTAGTCGTTCGTGGTTTGCTCTGAGCAGCCTTACTTCATTTTCTAAAGAGTATCGTAATTGTTCGCTCACAGATGCGGTTTGCTTTAACTCGGTGAGTTGTTGAAGAATGCGATCGCGCTCTCTCAATTGATAATTAATCACCTCCAATTGCGGATTTAATAACTCAATCACCCTTTGTCTGTATGCAACACTTCCTTCTCGTGGTTGGGGTTGGGGAATATAACGCTCTAAGTCGAGTAATTGAGAATCTTGATTTACTGCTGCATAGTACTTTTTGATTTTAGTGTGAGTCGCAACACTCCCTTTTACACCTCGCACTATTCCCAAATGTTCAACAGCATTTGCAAAACTATCTTGTAACTGATACATTTTCACCCTCGTACCAAATAATGCTTTGCAATTCAGTTTTCCCCGCTCATCCAACGGTACAAGATAAGCGTGGATATGCGGTGTTATTTCATCGAGATGTAATGATGCTTTGACTATGCGATCACCCCAAGAATTATCTAACCACTCAACAACTGCCTCTACGAAATCATCCAAGCGCTGTTTGTCATAATTTCCACCTTCGTGTGCTGCATAGGGACGGAAGTATTCTGCGCTTGCACTCAGCAACATCTCGACTGTTAGAACGGCATCAGAGCGATATTTTTGAGAACCGATTTTGTTTCTTACCTTCAAAACTAAATCAAGATTGTCACAATTTTCTACGACTTCTAAATTCTTGATCTGCGGGTTTGCCGACGGTGTATTTACCTCTCTTGCAGTGTGTGCTTCACTCCGAGCCAAAGCACCCCAGGATTTTATTTTCTGAATTCTACAAATTGTAAAAGCCATCTTTTTTTATCCGAGAAAATAATAAGAATTAATTTTAATTACTGTTATCGCATTTATTAGGAAGAGTACAGAATTGACTTCTAAAAATATCTAAAAATAGCCAAAATATATACCTAATTAATTACGTAAACAAGAAATAATATGAGTATTTTTTGAATCATATATGTTGTGTATAAAGACTGATAAGTTCGATTCTTCCCACTATTTATGGTTAATATACAAAACACTAAATATTATCAAAACTAGTAATTATACAGAAGCATTATTTCAAGATGATGTTCTTAAGATAAAAGCATAGAGACAAATACAGCACCATAACAATATTAATTGATATAAGTTCAACTATCGCTGCTTTTATACTGATATTTTTCGGCACTTCTTGCCTAAGTATCTTATCTGTCTTTAGTTATATTGCAGTAATTAGGATTAGTTTGCTAACAAGGTAAGTAAGATTTTATTTTATGAGAAGGGAGAGGAAATTAAATAGTGAATGTATTAGCCTTACTAATCAGATGTACCTTGCCAGAAAAACCATTATTCGGAAATCAAGAACTATGACCAATTTAATTTTTGACGTGATTAGGCTGAATTATTTGCCAGCCATTATTCAAAACAAAGGTGTAGTGTGTTTCACCTTTATAACTGAGAAGAAGCTGAAATATTTTATGCCCTATTTTTAACGCTGCATTTAATATTTTCTAAAATCACTGTTGAATTTAGTCATTTAATACTGTGTTTTATTCCTCAATTTCTCTCTCCGTAGCAGTTAGACAGTTTTCATTAATCAAAATAATCATAAGGTGGTTGCTAGAACTTCCGGACAGAATGCTTCACAACTAGCTCCTGCTGTGGTGGCTGCTGGTAGCGATATTTCTACTACTCCTCTAACAAAGTTGTTGAAAAGTACCAGTAACATTAATAAACGCCATGAATTGATCCAAGTACAGAAGGCTATAAAGGTTGCTAGGAGGGAATATGCGGCAGTACTCACAAGTTGGTTAGACCAAGTAGTTTCACGTTCGCTGGTTTCAGAAATCTTATTTTGCGGTGGAACTGCGGATTACATGAGGAGAGAGTTAAATTCACATTATTCAGGGACAGTTTGTTTATGGGGAGTTGGTGCAGACATTCCATCACAAGTTGATAGCTTTGGATTGGGAAGTCGGTTGGCTGATGTTTACAGCGTATTTTTGTATTTCTTAAAACAAATAGATGTGTAATAAACAAATCGATTTTCGTTGGCGTTATCAGCCATGTCAATCAATGGATGGATGTCCAATTAATGAATTATATTCAATCCAATCGGATTACGGGTAAAACACAAATGATGCTTGTAGCAGTGCGTTCATTTTGGCTGACTCATGCTCTTGCTAATTATTCAGATGATGAAAAAGAAGTACAGCGCATAGCTCAAATTTGTGTAAAATCTCTCAGAAAACAGGCACAAGAAATTGTTGAATTAGCAGGATTGGAAGATGCTTCTCTAACATTTTTAACACAGAATTCTATACAGTCTCGTTCAAATAATCATTCTTGCGATCGCCTCGATAATCAAAGCGAAAATAATGTTTACGATGATACGGGTTTAAGTAATTTTATGTAAGTTATCTAACATAGGTTTTGTATGAGTTTTCAACCAGTTAAAAGGAAAAGAGGCAGACCCAAAAAAACGGTTTTGACCCTTCGAGAAGATATACAAACAGAAAAATTAACTATGGATAAGAATAAATTACCAACGAATGAAAAAGTAGAAGATTGGGATAAAGAAATTGATGGCTCGGAAATAAATGAAGAAATTACAGAACCTCCAATCAATGAAATATTAAAGGGAGAAACTACTCAGGGCAATCATAATAGCGAGGAACAACAACAAACATCAACTAATGGTTTTGTTCGAGTAGAGAAAGAAAATAGTTTCAAACAACCAACAATTATTCACATTATTGACGGAGAAAAAGGGGGGTGCGGTAAATCATTTTTTTGTAGAACCTTTATTGAATACTGCAATTCCATCGCTTACGATGTGGCAATTGTTGACGCTGATACAAGTAATAAAGATATAGCTAAAATTTATCCGTCGGTTGAAGTTGCTTTTTTTAGTGATGATGAAAAGCTGGCATCGGAAGCTGATAAAATATTTGATTTGGCTTTTGAAAAATCCGTACTTGTCAATCTACCCGCTCAAGTTTATTCCAATGTTACTGACTGGATAGAACGTAATGATTTAGTTAATTTAGGTAAAGATAATTCAATTAAGTTTATTAAATGGTTTGTTTGTATGGGAGGTGTTGACTCGGTAAATTTCTTTCTTAAATCCTTAGATGATTTAGGAGATGACATTATTCATGTATTTGTAAGAAATCAAGGATTATGCGATGACTGGCAGTATATAAACCAGATGCCAGAATTTCAATCGGCTGTCAGTGACTACAACTTTGTCATCATGGATTTCCCCAAATTTCCATTTTGGGAAAGAAACATGATTGACCGTTTAGGGATAACTTTCGATATGGCGATCGCACATCCCGAATTAAAGGTTGTTCCCAAGCAACGAGTAAAGAATTTTCTAAAATTGGCTTATGCTTCTTTAGCTGCAACGGAGTTAATTCAATGAGTGCAGTTGATGCTTCCAAAAGTATAGAAGAAAAACCCAAAACCCCGGATGATTTACTTGCTGAAGCTCTCAAGGGTAAGAGCGAATCGTTTAAAACACGAGTATTGCATTTTGCTCATAGCTGTGGATTATCTCAAGATGACCCATTGTTTCTAATAATGATTGCTACGGGGCAACTAGAAGTAATGTTGGAAGATGCACCCGAAACATTACAAGTACTTTTTAAAACTTGGAATCGGGATTTAGCTTCTAATTTAGAGAAGGTGGAGCAAGTTGCAGTTGAAAGACAAAAGGTAGCAATTAACCGTGCTGCACAAGCTTTGATTCATGAATCTTTGGTACGTGAAGGTCGGAATATTATCAATTCTATTTATCCTGCTGTTATTGTATTTTTTCTGATATTTGCAGCAGGTTTTATCGGTGGAGTCTCTATTCCACCTTGGATTGTAGGTGTGTTGGGAAAGGGATACACCTTGGTGAAGTCGAATAATTTAACTTGGGAGGAATTAGATGCAATGAAATGGGCAATGTCGAATGAAGGTCGATTTGCGAGGAATTTAATTGATTGGAATCGCGGTTATTTGGAGAATGGTGAATGTATCAAGGATACTCAGAAATTGGGTGTAGTTTTATCGCAATACAACCGCAAAGCCAAGTCAGGATTTTGCACTATTTGGGTAGTTCCGGCAGATAAACGTAAGTTTGGTTCTTAGCGCTTAAATCATTACATAAAGACCAAGATGAAAAATCTTCCACAAGCACAAGCGTCTACACATAATCTAAATTAAGATTAAATCTCTATGTAATCATCATCAGATAACTTACTTTCTCTCGCTATTTTTTCCATTTTATTTACCTCTCTTTTCCATTCTTCTTCGTTCGGGTCGTAGAAATAATCAACATCTACGTAACCTTCACTAATAAGTTCTTCTGGAGTCATCCCACAAGAAAGCTGACTGATATTTGTTTGTGGAATATGTGTCCCTTTTTTATCTTTCATAAAATTTACCGGCTCAAGTGTAATTATATTGTTGTTTAACCTTTTTGAAAGAAGTAATTATTAACTCAAGATAATGATTTGGATATGGCTTTAAAGCTCAATCAATTTGATACAAAAACTAAACAAAATACAGGTATCGAACAAAAGCTAACGAATTCGCTTGCACAATATTTATTTCCTAACACTAATTTTAGCATCGGCATTGCTTATCCTAATGCCACAATACCAGAAGACCTGGAAGAAAATTTAGATGGAATGAGTTTACAATTTTCGTCTGGTACAAGGATGTTCTTCGCCGATAACAAGAATGTTCGCTCTTCATTGTATCCTAACCCTTCTGATGGTGCAGCTTATCCTTTACCTTTCACACCTTGTCAAAGCTTTCATGAATTAAAGGAGGTGAGAGTTTTAATTGTTGATGATGTAACTGGAGAAAACGGTGGTGTTATAGCTAAAAATGATGCTCGAAAGTTAGTTGGTGATTGTAAAGGTTTAATAGACAGGGATTTCGCAATTTCTAACAATATACAACCGCGTGCTTTTCAGTTTCGACTTGGTATCAAACCTCAAAAAGAGTGTCCAGTTATGCGAATCGCAAAGGGTACGCTCGCACCTACAAAACTCAGTAGGCTGGGGGAATCTTCTTTTAGCATGAGTGGTAAGCTAACAGACGGTACTCTCCGTTCTAAGATTGGTTACGATATGGTACTAGCGACATCTTCTTTCAAAGGAAGGAAAGGAGAAGATGCGATTAAACCTGGAGAATATATACTTTCCCTGCACAGCGATATATTGATACCTGCTCTCGACGTAAAGAACTTGCTGGAAAAAATTTGGATTCGGATACAGATTCTAAACAAGATATAGATGAAAAACTCTTTCTGTTTGATTTAGTTTCTGACTCGGAAATTCAAGAAGCTCAAGAATGTTCAAACTGTATCAAAGAACAAAAATATTTATTACTTTACTCTCTATTAAAAGCCGATACAGAAAATTTTTATCAACTTCTCGAACATCCGAAAATTATTTCTGACCTGAAAGACTTTGCTCGAAAACAATGGGTAGAGATAGCGACTGGACGTTCTATCAAGTTTACATCCGGTTTAGCTCAACCTAGTTTAGATTTACAGCCAAATGAAATTTGTATTCCTTACTTGAAAGAAGGAGAAGAAATAATAGTTACTCGCTCTCCTTTAATCAATTCCAATGGTGTAATTACTTTAAAAAATAAGCATCTTTCACAAACGCTATCAGGATGCGTCTACATAAACCCAAAAACAGCTATGGATAATATGCAATGCGATTTTGATGGTGATTTACTAGCTTTTGCACCTAGCAAAGAATTTCCGATATTAGCAGAAGAAGTAAAACAAAAGAATTTACCCCAGAATAGATACCCCGATATTGTCAAAAAAACAAAAGTACCTTATCAAGGAACCTTTGCAGAAATTGCTGTTTCTGCTATGGATAATAAAATTGGGGTTATCGCCTCGGAAATTCAGAAAAATATTGCGTTGCAATGTGAAGTTGGTGCAATGCCTCAATCAGAAAAATCTAACTATATAAAAGGTAAAAAACTCGGCACTATTGATGCTTCTTCTCCTCATTTACTCGCTGGATGCGAAGCGGTTGCTACTATCATATCCCCTACCAGCACCAGTGTTGTTGTTAGCAGTTTAAAAAAACCCGATCATAAATTGCAAATTGATAACGTAAATAAATATGCTTTTAAATCTCATCAATGGCAGGGTGAAACAGCCAATATTACTTTAGTTGTAGAAAAAAATACACCAACTGTTTTTGCGAAGATAGATAATCAAGTGCTAGGAAATGTTAACAAAAAATCAGTAATCTTTTTACAAGAAAAACTTACTGCTGTTGGTAAATCGATTCAAGGATTTAGCTTTTCAGGTACTTTAAAAAATGCGAGAGCTAGCTATGCGGATATTGTAATTGACCCGAACAGCGTCAAGTTTCCACAAATAGAAATTACTTTACAACAGCATGGTGAAACTTCTGTTGAAAGCAATAAAAATGTTTGCACCGTTTTATTTTTTGAAGCATCTGTTGATAGTGCGCTTGAACAGAAGACTCAACAAATGATGTGCAATATGCTCAAACGCGCAGTTGAACGTGCGGTGGAATCAGGTTACGACACGGTACAGTTTGTTGATGTTTCGGCAAACCCAGATAAATCTTCAGCTTCGGTAAGAGCTATTAATCAGCTAGCAGCAGAGTATGAAAATATAAACGTTGATTTTATTGGTAGCGCTTCGGTAGAAGATGCAATGCAGATGATGAAGCAGCCATCAGATATTGTGATTGGGGTCAAGAGCGCTCAAACTGTTGGCATTATTGATTTTTTGGCTAACCAAGGTTCGGTGATCGCAGCATATATTCCGCAAACTCAAGAGTTTGATAGACGGAATTTACCACTCCCGAAGAAGACTATAGAAGTCGCGAGAAACAATGCACTCGAAGAACGTTGATTTCCACTAATAACAAGATTAAAAAAAATGACGATGCTTTTTGATATCGAGCAATACCGTCAACCTAATAGACACAGTTATGAATATGACTGGGATTCTACGGTACACGATCCATCTTGGGATGAACTAGATGATTTTCCCGAAATTTCACAAAACACTGAGCTACTTGAAAATAGTAATGAAAAAGTTTCCACAGTTGTGGAAGTTTTAGACAAAGATGGAGAAGAAATACCACTTAAAATTGATCAAGCTTTTAATGATAATAGTTTTAGGCAGCCTTGGCACGAGCGCAAAGTTCTCTGGATAGAGGATTATGTCCGGCAACCTTTACAAATTTACATGAATCCCTTTTACTCTTGTCCCCCTAGCACTGAGAAACCCTGCGGAGAGAAGCGGGGACATATATCACCTTCGATTTCCCTTAGCACCCGATTACAAAGCGAGAACCAAACAAAGTTAAATAATAGTTTGTTATTCTCAACTACTTTAAATATTCAAGTAAGTAATGATGACAATGTGCTAGGGGTAAATACATCACCTTCAACTTCCCCTAGCACCCGATTACAAAATGATAGCCAAACCCAGCAAGACGGTTCATTTTTATCAACTACTCCAAACATCCAAGTAAGTAATGATGACCAGATGCTAGGGGTAAATATATCACCTTCAACTTCCCCTAGCACCCGATTTTACTGTGAGAGTCAAACTAAGTTGGATGATAGTTTATTATTCTCAATTACTCCAAACTTCCAAGTAAGTAATGATGACGAGGAGAAGCGGGGACATATATTACTTTCAATTTCCCCTAGCACCCGATTACAAAATGATAGCCAAACTCAGCAAGACGGTTCATTTTTATCAACTACTCCAAACATCCAAGTAAGTAATGATGACCAGATGCTAGGGATAAATATATTACCTTCAGCTTCCCCTAGCACCCACCGTAAACCTGGAGAAGGTAGCGGTAATCTTTCTTGGGGTTACGCGAATGCTAATAGCACCAAGAAGAAGCCAATCAAACAGCTTTATTTCGAGTGGGAATATGGAGGGAAGAGAGGAAAAACTTATGTGCGATCGCACTTACGAGAGAAAGTTATTTCAATGAATGAAGCGAAGGTTCCAGTTATAGAAATATTGAAATTATTAACTTATAACCCGAAGGTGGCGCGTATTTTAGGTGTTAATTAAGTGGTATGATATTAGGTTTCAAAAAAGAGGATTACACTTTAAGCAATAAGAGCTTCAATTGAGTATATCGTTCCTGAGATTTTCTAGAACGAACGCACATTCCTATAGCTTTCTTACTCCCAATAATAATCGCCAACTTTTTCGCACGAGTTAAGCCAGTATAAAGCAAATTCCGGTTCAACATTACGAATTTTCTTGCCCACAATGTCCACAACGATTGCATCTCAAGGCTTTCACTGTTGTGAATATACAAACAACAAACAAGTTTAACAAAGTGCCCCAACCTGCTGTAACTTAAAATTGATAATATTAAGTCTGTGATTGCGATTCCATTTCCATCATTTTTTTGGCTTGAAGCCAAGACATCAGACTGTAAGGCAGTCCTGATGAAGTGGGGCGATTTACCTTGACTAGTAACTCTCCTTTCATATTTTTAGGTAACTCAGTTGGTGATTCATTCAGGATAAAGAGAGCATCAATCGCTTGAATGTACCATTCCTCAAATCCTTTTGGAAAAACCAACTCTTCATTTTGTGTTTCTTGCGTGTGTGTTTCTGATTTCTTCCAGCGATTCTTTATGCCTTCTGCTAACCATCCAGCAGGATTTTTTATCACTTGAGTAGACAACGCATATTTTAATGCTTCAATAGCTTCCAATGTAATTTCTTCGGGGTTCTGACGAATTAATTTTCTCAAAGTGCTATTTATCGATATACCAAGATTCGCAAGCTCCATCTTTACCGAATTTGGTACAGGAATATGTGGACGCTTTTGCTTGGTATGACTTGAAGTAACTTTTTTAATAGCACCTAAATTTAAAGTAGCTAATTTATTTTTTAGTTGACTATTTTCTTCTGATAACTTTTCTATTTGTGTACTAAGTTTTTGATTGTGTTCTCTAAACCTTTTAACTGTATTTTCGTATTCTTCTAATTCAAATACTCTTCCAGCAAGGGACTGGTTTGCTTGTCTTAACTGAGTTATTTGTTGTTCCAATTCTTTGATTCGCTTTTTTAAATGACCTATAATACGATTTTTAGAATTATCAGAAGCTACAGGTATTTTCCGACCGCTACGCTTTTGTTCTTCTCTGAGTTTTGCAATTTTATTCTTTAACTCAGGATATTTATAAAGATAGCTAGTAGATACCTCAGCTTCACGGGCAACAGCATTAAAGCTAATGACTTTGCCTTGTTGTTGTAATTTACGAATAGCCTTTTGGGTGGCATTCAAAGCATCTTGTTTTTTCTGTTCTGATGCAGCAGATAACCTGGCTATTCTCTCTTCTCTAATATGCTTGGTCATTACTCGGATTTCTCCAACGTAGCAATAATAAGTTCTAGATT
Source organism: Rivularia sp. UHCC 0363 (assembly GCF_034931125.1). NCBI lineage: Bacteria > Bacillati > Cyanobacteriota > Cyanophyceae > Nostocales > Rivulariaceae > Rivularia > Rivularia sp. UHCC 0363. Next base: position 11,724 of record NZ_JAYGHM010000039.1, read on the forward strand.
TTGTTTAATTGGCTCATTTTTTTTAATTGGTAATTGCCAATTGTATTTATAGGCTTTAGCTAAGACTTCATTTATTCTTTCTAATTGGTCTTTATGCACAGAAATAAAAGCTTTGTTTGTACAAAAATGAGGACACAGATAACATCCTACATCGCCAGCAATATCACAATTTCCTTCTATTTTCGGTCTACCACAATAGCCGTTAGGTAAAGCTATTGCACAAATTTTTCTAGTAAACCACTCTAAATTTTCTGGATTACCTTCAAGTTCTAATGAAACAATTTGACCAGTAATATCAATTGTTCTATTTTGCTGAAACTTAGCTAACTCTTCAATTATTGTTTTATCATGAATATGAGCATAAACCATAGTCATTTCAGGAGATTTATGACCAAGCAACTTTTGTACTATATGTTGAGGTACACCATTATTGATAGCCTCTGTAGCAAAAGTATGTCTAAATTGATGACTGGAAAATTTCCATATTTTTCCATTATCGTCTTTAATCTTAGACCTTACAGCCAATTTATTAAGGTAATAAAGATAGCTGCCTAGTTTAACTGGTTCGTTCTTTTGAGGTACATAATTATCTTCTCTTGAGCCTAAATCTCTTGAAGCAAATAAATACTCATTGTCCGAAAAATATTGTTTTATGAAAGATTGTTGCTCTTTTATTTCTTTTGCAAGTGCGGTAGAAATAGGAGATTTAAACCCATCTGGAATTTTTACTCGGTCTCGATAAATCCACCATTTATGATTATAATCGAGTTCTAAACAATCTAAAGGAATAGTAGCCAAAGTACTATATCTAAACCCGGTTTCAAGAAATAAAGAAACCATTATTTCTATAGTTCTTGGTAATAAGTGTTTATATTGTTTTAGTTGGTCAAGAACTGTTTTTGGTATATAGCGAGGTTTTGTTTCAATTTTTGAATGGTCTTCAGAGCCAATTAAATACTGGTCTATATTAAACCAATTGTTTCTAGAACCTATTTCAAAAAATGACTTTAATTTTGAAACATAATCATTGATTGCATTAGGTTTCAGTTCAGAATTCAGATAAATAACATAATCAACTATTAGCTCTCTATTTATATCTAACATACCATTCACTTCTGGATAGAATTCATTTAGATATCGAGAAAATTTTCTTAAAGCTTTTAAACAACCTGAAATTGTATTGTACTTACTATTTACTGCTTTGAATCTAATAAATTTTTTTGCCAATGCTTTTAACCAAGGCTGACTAATAGGGCTAAAATTTAGTTTTCTTGTACCTAAAGTCTTTGGCGCTTTTAGACCAAGAGTAAGTGCATCCCACACGTCTTCAGATAAAGATAATCTTGGTGATTTATCTGCCTTCGCATCAGGGTCAAATTTCCTGCCGCAATCTTTGCAAATATATCCTTGTTTGCTACATGACTTAAGAAACCCACCTTTGACACAATTTTCACTATGACAAAATCTACATTTAATGCCAGCTATTTTTTTAATTTTACGGAGTTTTGGGTCAATAAAAATCCTTTGACAGTTTTTCTTTTTACATTGATATTGTTGTTCTTTATCAGCGTAAATTCCACGCTTTCTGACCTCTGTAGTTCCACATTCAGGACAACAAAGAATGTTGGGATTGAAATATTTATCTCTGCTTGTTTTTGGACTAATTCGTCTACATCGTTCTCTTGATTTTGGATCTATAAAATCAGTCTTGCATTTTTTACAGCGGTAATTTTGTTTTTTTTTGACTCTAGATTTTCCTGCTTTGATGAAATCTTTATCACCGCAATAAGGACAACACAAAATATTAGAGTCAAAACAACTTAAATCTTTATGACTATTTATTTCTCGGTTGTCTGTGTCAGAGTTAGAAATAACTACTTCTTTAGAATAGTCGGTTAAATCTAATTCTATAGATTGTTTATCTTGTCTCAACATTCTTTTTATTTTCAATATATTTGTCAAAAGCTTCTCTTATATCTTCATCTATAAGATGAACATAAGTATCAATTGTGGTTTGAATATGTTTATGTCCTAATCTTTCTTTGACATAAGACATATCCCATTTAGACCTGATTAATTCTGTGGCATGAGTATGTCTGAACAAATGAGGAGTTATTTTCTGTATTCGAGTTCTTTTTTCTAAACTACGACATAAACTATAAACTCCGTTATAGGTCATTGGTGAACCTATTTTAACTTCACTCGAATAAAGATTTACAAAGACGTAATCACAGTCAATTTCTGGATAGTCATAAACATAATAGTCGTAGTAAAGTTTAAGAATACTCACTGGTACATCTACAGTTCTTTGAGCGTAATTTTTAACGCTGGCATCTTCATGATTATTTGCACGGGCTACAATGCTAATTCGGTTTAACTTCCCATTACTTAAAATATCTTCGTGTCTTAACCCTAACGCTTCTCCAACTCTAATGCCACTTTCATAAAGTAGAGATATAAAAAATCTATCTCTTCGGTTGTTGCAAGCATTGATTATTTTTTGAACTTGTTGAGGGTTAAAACAACCAGGAAAAGGTTTACTTTCTTTAACTCGTAAAAGGTTTCCATAGAAATCTTTTGATTGATTAATGTGATGAAGTAGCCCCTTGAATTTACGAGCAGATGCCGGTCTTTCAATAGTCGTATCAACACAAGAGTATATATTATTTAAGCGTTGATGATACTTAATAAACTGACATACTACAGTTATTATGTTGTTGATAGTTGATTCTGCACGTTTAGATGTTTTAGATTCTATGGATATAACTAACGGGTCGTATTCTGGACGACGCAACCAATGAATAAATCCTGATAATTGTTCTAAAGTGATTGATTTCCACTCTATTGAATATCTGTCTAGATACTCCCAATAAAGTTTCAGGTTGTAGGCATAAGTTTTGAGACTTTTAGATGAACGATTTAAGCCAGCAAGATGGCTGATGTAACTAAGAATTGGCTTAATTGGTTTGTAGTTTCTATCTAGGACAAACCAAACTATCTTACCTGTACTTGGTAATTGACCTTTCTGTACTTTCATGGATATTTATTGTTATCACTATTATATAGCTATATGTCCACATCAAGTTGAAAACATTTATTAAGCTACCTGTCGTGGCTGTTGTTGTTAAAAGTTGTTGTTGTAAAGAAAATACGAAATGTTGCGAATATAGTGGCAACAATACAACCGGATATTCCGAACCTTGCGACTTATGTATGCTGACGCTCCAAGCCAAAGCCAGTTCATTTAAGTCAGCGTAATCGTAAGTAACGTCCCGTGCGGTGTAGTTTACAATTACTTCCTGTTCTTCGGTGTCAATATTTGTAATAAACCCCATATCAAAATAATTCGTAGTTCGTAATTCGTAATTCGTAATTATTTTTGTTTAAGTTTTTTAGTGGAAGAAACTAATATTTTGCCAATTCCATTAGCTTCTTGAAGTAAAGAATCAAACTTAGATTTCTCTACTAACTCAGATTCAATTATAATTTCCAACCAGTATTGAGTTTCTCTTGCTTCTTTCAACGCAATTTCTAATTTACTAAGAAAATCTTTATCAGACTGTGCCGATTGTGCCTCTCGAACATTGGCTCCAATAGATGTTCCAGAACGAAGTAATTGGCTTGATATTATTCGATTAACTCCTGGTTTTTCATCTAGGAAGCAACAAGCTTTTATGATTCTAACTGCAAACTTTTTCGTTCTGTCAGTTATGCTAATATTATTAATCATTTTTATAATGTCACTTAATTATTAATAATTATCTCATATTCAGTTTTTAAATGTAATCTTAATTAATTACGAATTACGAATTACGAATTACGAATTATTTAGACCAACTCCTTTAATTAAGCCACTACCTAAATACTTCTCGATTCCTGTAATTGTGGCTGGCTTGGTTTCTTTGTAGTTAGTAACTTGAAATTGCAAACCATATTGCGGATGTTCGCGCCAAAAACCGTTAAGTTGAAGCGTTTGTCCCGGTTGAATACCTGCGAAACTGCCCGTAATCGTAGTTAATTCCGATACCCTTGGACGTTGCAATCGCGCCACAGTGTAACCCGACTCTTCGGAGTGATAAGTCAAGCGTTCAACCACTCCCATGATTGATTCTTGCGATTGAGTGGCGTTTATTTGTTGTGGGTTAACTTGGTATGCGCTGGACATTGTTTTTTCGATTTAGGCGCAAATATTATACTAAATACTAGCTGTTGTGTGAAAAAATAAAATCACCAATTAATAGTAATTTTGTATTAACAAGTTAATTAAGGTGCGTCGGGAGTCATAATTCTAAAAGTTCTCCATCCTTGGCTTTGAGCAACACGCGCTTCCGATTCACTTTGCACGGAAGCCATTAAATATTGTTTCCAAATTGGCTTACAATTTTTCCAATTGTGGGTGTACCCTGTATGACTTCCTGATTCTAAAATAATTGGTTCCCAGACATCAAATGGTACTGCTGTTGGGTCGCCATAGGAACCAATTCTGATAGGATAACGATATCTTTTGAGAACTTCAATTTCGTTTTTGCTGAATTTAGAGTAGGTACCTGTTACATATTTTCGGTAGATATTATTTATTGGTGCGAGATTTACGTAGCAGCTTCCTATTTTACTCAATTTTAAACTACAAGAGCCACAAATACCTTCATCTAAACCTTGCTTTGCAGCAAAAGTAGGAACGAATTCTTGTTGCAAAATCCAGCTTTGTATCAACCTTCCGGTTTTACGATTCGTACTAGGAGAAACAAAGCCTGTCAAGATAAGAACTATAGGAGAACCGTCAATCAAAGATGCTCCTTCCCAAACAATGTAACTGTTATTCAACATATCAATAACGAAAAATGATTTTGATTTTTACGAAGCTAAAAGTGTTTTAAGTGATGATAAGTTTGAAATAATTTCTGACAGCAAAAAGGAGGAATAAAATCTTCTTTATCCCCCCTTTCATATTGCTGATAATACTAGTATTAATTCTCGGCTTCTACTTGAGGATTAACGCGCTTCTTTTACACGCTCGGCATATTCTCGTCTGCGCTGCCAAGATAATTGATTTAGTACTACCAAATCTTCAAGTGTTTTACCGAACTTACGATTAGCAAATTCAAGTAGTTGCTCTAGAGAGAATCGCTGTTCTTCAACTTTTCCAAAATCCGAGGCGAAGCGTTCCTTAAATAGATCCCAATTAAAATCTTGAAAACTACGTTTGGCAAGGATTCCACACAAAGAACGAATAGAATAGTAGACTTTTGAGTACAAGCGTTCTGAGTAATTGCTAACTGCATATTCACCAAGAACAGAATCATCAATTGCTTGAAAGTTGGGTGTAGAGGATTTACGTGCAGCCATAAGACAAATATTCCTAATTACTTCATTGTTCTCTGAGCGTAAGCTCTCTTTGTTTCTGGTGTTTCAGTATTTTAGGCAGTTGTGATTTGTAATTTGACTTTGCCAAGATGGCAAGGTAATGGTACAAAAAGTTAGTGGCAAAGTTATGGTGTAGAACTTATTAACGTCCTATTTATTTTCAACAATTGGATAGTGACCTTTCTGGTTAAAGTCGAAGCAGGCTAAAATCACCGTTACTGCTTGTTTCAATTTTTATTGATGATAAATGCCGCAATATTTAAATTACGGCAATTTCAAAGTCCAAAATCCAATCTCGGCACAGTTAAAGTAAAATAGGCTTTTTTGAACACGGACATATACCTTGTTGTTTGGAGGTTTGCACCGGCTTATGGGGCAGAGTCAAAGTAAAAATTCGGCAAAGTCAGATTACAAATCATAGCAGTCGAATTACCACCAAGAGGAATCATGATAATCTGTCATTAAATCTTTGATTTCGCAGCTTTGTTGATAATCATTTTCTAATTGCTGCAAGTCTGTATCTAACACCAAATTTTTCAATTCCTGCATCATCTCTCGGACATGATTTTCGTCGCTGACACCTGAGTAGTAAATTTTGATAAATTTGTCAGCAGACTTCATGAATTGTTCTAAGTTTGTGACGAATACTTGTTCTGAGCCAATTGCCTGAATCATGATTTTTTTCTAATTTTTAAAACTGTGTGATGCGCGTTAGTATTCGTTTGTCAGCATGAGGACTTTTTCAACCAAATAAAGTTTGATATGGCTCAATGGAAAATCTGTATATTCGATTTCTTGCCGCAATACTTCTTGATTGGTGTCCCATTCGCATATCAAAATGCCGGAACTGTCTTTGATTTGTAAATGCCAGATTTGAAATTCTCTTAGCTTTGGATTGGACAGTAAATTCTTCGTTTGATGTGAGGCAATAGCATCCAATAACCAGTAACAATTGGCTTCGTGAGCTAAGTATTTTATACCATCTGTGTATTTCAAGCCCAGCCAGTGTTTGTAGAGAGTAGCTGAACCATAAAATTGGTTTAGCTCGTTGACTATTTGTTGTGGAGTCTTCATATTTTTCAAATCATTGATTTTATCGACTTCACAACTCCATCGGCGTGAGCCGTAAAACGAAAACTGTTGATATATAAATACCAGTAGTCGAATAATTTTTTTAGCTTAGATTGTTTTGTTATCGAACGGAAAAAATTTATTATCGTACAGTTACAGGAAATTACGATATTCCCCTTCTTTTTTGTTTAATATTCTTTCAAATCATTCTTTTTCTCTTGAGCTAGCTTCTTTTCTTGCTCCAGACACCATACTGCAATTAATTCGCGAGCCACAGCACTCATATCCGTTTCAGCCTGCACGCACAAGGACTTGAAACGGATTTTTAATTCTTTGCCAATTATTAACTTAACTGTATCTTCGCTTTTTGCCATGCTGTCCATTTTGCCATGATATTAGGGGAATTGAATCAATATTCCCATATAGTCTTATTCCCCTATTCCCATAATTACCACTAAAATATATAATTTTTGCATTATTAAAAAGTAAACACGCATTAACTAGTGCTAGAGAATTGAGGATAATTGTCTTGCTGACATCCTCACCTTCTCCTGATAGTTGTTGCCGTAAATCGTAAGCTATTACTTATGATTTATGGCAGTATATAGGCGATTGGAGGTGATGAATTTGAACCAAAAGTAACGATATTAATGTTTGAGCCTTTAGAACCAACGGAGTTTTGTGAAAAATGGATTCCTATAAAACGAAACAAAAAGCCAGGAGAATACGGTTACAGAAAACAGTGTCGTCAACTTTTGGCTGAACTTACTGGCTATGGAGAAACGACTTGCAATAACTGGTTATCAACTCCCAAAGAAGTTCCGCAGTTAGTTAGACCTTACCTGCGCTTAGTAGATATTCTTTGGCAAGTTCAACAAATACTTCCTTTAGAGGTAAATAATTTTAAAGAATAAGTTTTTAGCGTAACTTATGAGTTATTATTTTATATGAGTTCACTCAGAACAAAAAGCCAAAACCCCCCGCTTCGACTACCAATCAGCACGGAGGGTATGGTTTCCCAATAAAATCAAAGGGATACTTTTATTATGCATACCATAGCCTTAAACGACAATACCCAAAACGTCTACCTCCCATTTGTATTCACTGCAAACTTTGATTATTCTCAATTCGAGAATCCCGAACTGCAAAGCCAAGCTAAAACTACACTCAACCAATTCATCGGCTTCGTCCGCCAAACCTTCGACGGCTTACTAGAAAACGGACGAGCATTAAATTCGATTTATCAAGACTGTATTGCCAATTCTCCTTCATGTAAGAAAGTATTTGACAATTGGCTAGCATCCGATGATTTCGGAGCATCCCGATATATAGCGTATAGCGCAATGAAAATTTACAATTGGTTTTCAAAACTACCTCTTCGGCTACAACGTCTAGTACGCGCTAACGTCCAAAAATGGAGTGTATCAGCGCTGCGACAACTAACCAAAGTTAGCCATGATTTGGTAAAGGAACTTGTGCGATCGCCAAAGAGAACAGCTGCACAAGTGAAAGAGGAGCGGGAGAAAGAGCGACAGGGAGTGGGGAAATCGAACAATATTCCCCCACTTTCTCACCCTTCCATTCCTCCACTCCTCAACCCCGGAATGCGAATCGTAATCAAAAGTGATGACAGGGGTTGGACTGGTTATGCGGGCATAATTATGTCCGAGTGGAATAATGATTTTTGGGTATTGCTCGACCATACCGTTTCTCAGGGTATGGATGTTAAGCAATTATTTAAACCCCACCAAATTCAACCAGAATCCCTTCGTAGTGATATAAAACCAGCTTCTCCAAAAGAAATGTTTACACCAGCCCAAGTGGAACAGAAAATCACCGAAGCTTTAGCACAACGAAAAAAAGAAAAAGCTGAGGAAGAACTGGGACGCTTTGTAGAAATCCGAGACGAAGCGTTAAAAGCAGCTAAAGAAGAAATAATTGCTGCCCAGAAACACGCTCAAAAGATGGAACAAGGCAAACACGAATTAATTGAGCAATTAATAGCCAAAGAGAACGAATTGCAGTCCGTGCGCGGTTTGGTTTCGGAAAATCAACAACTCGAACAACGAGTAAAAGACTTAGAAAAAGCTCTGGAAGATTCCAATAGAGATAGCTGGGGTTATACTTTTAACAAGCAAGCTGAGAAGGTGGTTAACAAGAATTTAGAGAAAACTATTGAGCCATTGATGTCGGAAGTTGAGCGCTTAAATAACGTGCTTTCTCAAAGAGAGCAGGAATTAACTCAGCTTCAAGCAACGAGCAGGAAACAACAGGAAGAATTGCAGCAGAAGTCAAAATCTAATTCAGTGATTGCTGAGTTTGGCAAAATTGGGGAGCATTTTGGCTGGAATGGGTGGAGTAGTAAAGGATATCGAACACAAAGTGGAACTTTGTACACGGGAATTCATGCTCTAACTGCTTTTATCTCGGATTTGAAAATATCTCATCCAAGCTATCAAGAGCAAGAAATTCCTTTTTAGATTGAAATTTACGTTTGTTACAAATATTTCGCCTTTAATCAATAATTAATGGCATTTCAGTTGGCATGACTAAATAAAACAACCATTCATAAATAAGTAATATGCAATGTCGTCAAGAACCGCAAACGAACACCAAGAAAATTCCTCGTTGGTTCGCAAAATTTATATTGCTACGAACGCAAAATAAACCCGATAGCCAACAGACATTATTTGCACTTATAGAACCCATGACACCGCAGGAATGGTGCTTATTTTGGATACCAATTATTCATCCAGGAGTTGAGATTCCTTACAATGGAGAACGGAATCCTCATGGTTACATTATCAGCATTAACTGGTTATAATCCAAAAACGGTTGAAGGTTGGTTCTATGGCAAGTCTTATCATTATTCGGTAGGTATATTGTTGCGTTGCTTTCATTTAATGTTTAAATTTGAAAGTAAATAATGATTAAAATATAAATAAATCGGGTTTGATTTATATTTGAAATTCTAACCAGGTATATGCATCATAGCTTTTTGCAATTTATCTAATTGTAATTAAATTTATACGTATTTGATTAAGTTGCTAAAGTCAAAACCACCGTAAAAACAAATTATAATTAGGGCTTGCTGAAAAAGTCTAGGAATCTAAAATAGAACCCACACAGATCGAAAAATAGTAGGTTCTGCGGCTTGAATTTTAAACTTAAGCAATAATTTCTAAAAAAACTGCAAGGATTTTGAGCCAGTATATGACATAAGCTTGCACAATAAAGGGATAAAAAGGTTTGAAAGCCTTATCTGACAGGACTTATAATTTTATTCAGCAAGCCCTAATTACGTAGGGCAGCGTGACTAATTACTAACTTTTCCCTTCCTACCAATTGGTACGCACATCGGAGTCCTGGAAACTGGATCTGAAACAATCTTACATTCTAACCCAAACACATCTAAAACCATCTTTTCATTCATTACATCTTCCGGTTTACCCTGGGTGTAAATATCTCCTTGATTCACCGCTACCAAGTAATCAGCATAACGACAAGCTTGGTTTAAATCGTGTAACACCATTACCAAGGTTCTTCCTTGATTTTGATTCAATTCCCACAGCAAATCCAAAACCTCGATTTGATGCGCTAAATCTAAAAAAGTTGTGGGTTCATCTAATAGCAAAATGTCAGTATTCTGAGCTAAAACCATTGCAATCCAAGCGCGTTGTCGCTGTCCCCCAGATAAAGTATCTAATTCACGTTCCGCTAATTCCTTCATTCTGGTAATTTCTAATGCTAGCTCAACAAAACGTTCATCTTCCTTCGTCCACTGCTGCAACCAATTTTGATAAGGATAACGTCCGCAAGCGACTAAATCTTTTACCGTCAAACCTTCTGGTGCAACTGGTGATTGAGAAAGAATTCCTAACTTTTTCGCAACAGCTTTTGTCGATAGTTTAAATACATCAGTATAATCTAAGTAAATAGTTCCGCTTAATGGTTTTAATAATCTTGCTAAACCCCGCAATAATGTAGATTTACCACAGCCATTTGCACCAACCAAAGCAGTAATTTGGGCTTGAGGTATGCTTAAATCTATATTTTTAATTATTTTGGTGTTACCGTAACCTAATGTTAGGTTTTTGGTTGAAAGTTGGTAATGGATTTTAGTTTCTAATTTCATTTATAGTTTAGATATTGAATTGAGGTTTGAAACGCAAAGGTACGCGGAGGAACGCGGAGTTTTTTTACTCCCATTTTTCATTCTCGTCAAATCAAGTTACTTATATTTAGTATCATCACAGCTTTAGTCATCATTGGCTGTGGAATAAGTAATTCTGAAAATATTAGTCCAAATCCTGAAAAATCAACTTTCCAAATCCGAGTTGTTAAACACGCTATGGGTGAAACTAAAGTACCTCTCAATCCCAAACGAGTAGTTGTTTTAGGTGGTTTAGATAATGTTCTGGCACTAGGGATAAAACCAATTGCAGCAACCACTCTGCTCTATGACAATTATCCGAATTATCTGCAATCAAAGACTAAAACATTACAGAAGATTGGTGTTAATGGTAGTCCAAATCTAGAAAAAATTTTATATCTTAAACCCGATTTAATTTTAGGGCTTAATTGGGATGCTGACATATATCAGCAGTTATCTCAAATTGCACCAACAGTTTTGGCTGATGGAGATAAGATTTGGAAAGAATGGTTGACTAAATTTGCTGAAGCACTAGGTGAAACGGAAAAAGCAGAAAAATTACTGCTTTCTTACGACCAAAGGATAAATACTCTACGTCAAAAAATGGGTAATAACCTTTCTAAAACTCAAGTATCTTTGGTGAATTTTTGGAATAACTATACTCGTATTTACATGAATGCTTCTTTTGCAGGCTCAATTGTTAAGGAAATAGGCTTACCTCGTCCCACCTATCAAGATAAAGATAAAGTTAATGAGAATATTTCCTTAGAACTAATTCCGCAATTAGAGGGTGATGTAATTTTCTTGATTCTAGGAGGACACGATCCATCAAAACTGAAACAATTTACCAATCACCCATTGTGGTCAAAATTAGAAGCTGTACGGGAAGAGCGGGTTTACAAAGTTTCCAGCGATACCTGGATTAGCTCTTGGGGAATGATTGGAGCTAATAGCGTTTTGGATGACTTGTTTAAATACTTGATAGATAAAAATGTGAGATTTGAGTAATAGAACATAGCGTCATCCCTACTTAGCAAAAATAAATACAACTCAAGATAGCTTTTATAATTTAATCTGCTCTTGCTTTCAGCTTCTTGAGAATTATTATAGATAAATTTAAAGTGGGGAGATTTAAGTGGCTATATATGGGGCAAAACAGATCAAGAAATTATGGTTCCAGTGGTCAATGAGCGAGAAAAACAGACCTATTATGGAGCGATTGACTATCTCGAAGGAGAATTAATACTTAAAAGTTATGATGCTGGGAATTCAAAAAATACGATTGATTATTTACGTTATTTACTAGAACGATCTCCCAATCAGCGATTACTAATTTTTTGGGATGGAGCTAGTTACCATCGTTCTCAAGAAGTTAAAAATTTCGTATTCTGAAGTGAATTAAGGACTTTCGACTGACCAGTGGAAGATACATTGCGTTCGTTTTGCTCCCAATTGCCCAGTACAAAATCCAATTGAGGATGTTTGGTTGCAAGCCAAAACCTGGGTTCGACGTTTCTGCGCTTTGATCCCTTCATTCCGCCATTAGCCATTACTGTTTGAATAGTTTATCCGACACACTACCTTTGATTTTCCTACTCTTCAGATGTACGGAGCTTTTTCAAAACTCAAATATTAGTCCTATATAAAAAGTTGCGTTCCGAATATGCAGCTAATTCTGAAGGTAAACTGCGGGTATGGCGATGCAGTCATTTTGGCGGACACCAATTCGCACCGACCTTAGTTGACTTACCTCAAGGACATTATTGGGGACATTTGCAACCAGAAGTTTTGGATAATTTGATACATCGTAATAGTTCTATTGCACAACTTTATAAACATTATCGAGGTTGGTCTGGTCTGGGTAAATTTGAGCAAATACTAGAACGAGATATTTGGATGACTTTGGGTTGGAACTAGGGTGTTGACTTTGTGGTTTTTTTGGGCTAAAAGTTCATACAGTTTTTGTGTTGGCTTTTGACGGTCGGCAGAGCCGACTGTCATGGGTTCCCAGCCTCCGGCTGGGAACCAGTTAATGCATGAGCCAAAAACGGGTAAATTCTATCAAAGTCAACACCCTAGGTTGGAACTGGTTCAAATTCAAAAAGTCTGGGCAATTATTAGCAATAGATAAAGATGGTGAAGAATGGGCTGACATACGTATAAATTTTATGGATGCAGATAATGTTACAAGCGGACATTATAAAGCAAGGGTAAAATTAAGCCATTGTGTGACTACAGTTATAAATTCTGGGAAGAACCAGCCGACACAGCAAGTTAAGCAGTATCGGGTGATTCAATCGAACCGCATCAAAGCCTTGTAATTACTACCTCACAAGGACTTGAAACCGATTATTGTAGATACGGGTTTAACGAAAAATTAGGGTTTGAGATATATATTTAAAAATACACAAATTTTATTATTAAAGTTGGTTCGATCCTAAATGCAGTACCATACAATGATAATGATATTCATTATCTAGGGAAAAAGGATGACTGCCCAAACATTGGATACAATCCCAGTAACAGTTTTAACTGGCTACTTAGGAGCAGGAAAAACAACTTTGCTTAATCAAATTCTTACCCACGAACACGGAAAGAAAATTGCCGTAATAGTCAATGAATTTGGGGAAGTTGGTATTGATAATCAATTAGTGATTGATGCCGATGAAGAAATATTTGAAATGAACAATGGTTGCATCTGTTGTACGGTACGCGGCGATTTGATTCGCATTTTTGCTAATTTAATGAAACGTCGTGATAAATTTGACCATCTAGTCATTGAAACTACTGGATTAGCCGACCCCGCACCTGTAATTCAAAGCTTTTTTGTTGATGAAGATATGCGGGAGAAATTGAATTTAGATGCTGTAGTTACCGTAGTTGATGCCAAACATATTTGGCAACATTGGGATGCCGAGGAAGCCCAAGAACAGATTGCTTTTGCAGATGTAATTTTACTTAACAAGACCGATTTAGTCGCTCCAGAACAACTTGATGAATTGGAAACCCGCATCCGGGGAATGAATGCGATCGCAAAAATTTACCGCACCCGCAATTCTGAACTAGAAATAGATGCGCTCTTAGGAGTACAAGCTTTTGATTTAGATCGAGCTTTGGAAATTGACCCGGAATTTTTGAGTGAAGACGCTCACGAACATGATGAAACAGTTTACTCTATCGCTTTGGTCGAACAAGGAGAATTAGACGGAAATAAATTAAATCAATGGTTAAGTAATTTGTTACAAACCAAAGGTCAAGATATTTTCCGGATGAAAGGTATTTTAAATATTTTTGGAGAAGATGCCAGATTTGTTTTCCAAGGAGTACATATGTTATTCGATGGTAAAGCAGACCGTTTGTGGAAAGAAGATGAAAAACGCAAGAATGAACTGGTATTTATTGGTCGTAATTTAGATGAAACTCAGCTAAGAAAAGATTTTTTAGCCTGTATGATGTAGTTCTAGTTAACATTTAACGGTAGTAAAAGATTTTTTTGGCGTTGCTAATTAAAAGTATGAATAAAGGTGTTATCTATCAGCCATAGAACGTAAATTCAAAACAAAAATTCAGCAGCGTCTAATTTTTTGTATCTTGGAAATGTAAAGGTAAAAGATGAAAACTATTAAGTCTACTAACTTTGATTTAGATTGGAATTGTATACTTTCTGATTATATAACTGCTGTAAATTGGTCTCCTGATGGTAGTACTTTGGCGATTAGTTCTGCTGCTGGGGAATTAAAGCTTTTTGTTGAAAATGAGTCGATCGCTTTACAAGAAGCAACAAATGCTTCTATTGATGGACTGAGTTTTTCTGGGGATGGGCAATTTATTGCTGTTGGCGGACAGGATGGTAAAGTAAAAATATGGGATACTTCTAATAATCAACTTATCACTACTTTAGAAAATGCTCCGGCTTGGATAGATCAATTAGCGTGGAGTCCCTGTCAAAATCTCTTGGCTTTTAGTTTAGGTCGTTACGTACAGATTTGGAACGCAGACATTCAAGAAATTGTCATCACCTTAAATTTTGAAACATCTTCGGTACTAAGTATTGACTGGAGTCATGATGGTAAATTTCTTGCCGTTGCTGGTTATCAAGGTGTGAAAATTTGGCGTTCTCATGAATGGGATGAAGATCCGTATTTCTTTAGCGTACCATCTGCTAGTGTCGCTGTTGTTTGGTCTGGGGATGGTAAATACCTTGCTTCGGGTAACATAGATAAAACCATCTGTGTATTAGAAACAAATTTTATTGTGAATGCCAAACAAGCCGAACCTTGGTTAATGCATGGTTTTCCTGGTAAAATCCGCCATTTAGCATGGTCAAAAGTTAGTACATCCAAACACGAGCCGTTACTCGCATCTGCTAGTGCAGAAGGTATAGTCGTTTGGGAAAAACAAGATGATGCATCTTTGGGTTGGGGTGCGACTATATTAAGCAACCACTTCAATACTGTTGAAGCAATACAATTTGCACCCGATAGCTTGATGCTTGCTTCTGCTGCTGCTGACGGTTGGCTTTGTTTGTGGAAGAAAGCAAAAAAAATCGCGCAAACTTTCCAAGGTGCTTCTAAGGGTTTTTCATCTATTGCATGGCACCCCCAAGGTAATAAAATTGCTGCTGGGGGTCAAAATGGAGAAGTAATAATTTGGTCTAAAGGTAGTCGTGGGGTGGGTTTTGCTTGAAATTTTATATTCACTTAATGATGTTTACAAGAGTCCAAACTCCCAACAGTTAAGTATTTCTCAGCTATGTGAATAAATTTGGGAAACTATTACTTTATGTAAAGTTGCAGAAAATACCTGCAAGATAATGATTATCATTATTTGCGGCAACTACATTCGCATACTCAACATAGGAGAAAAAATGTCGCTAGATTTTAATGAGAATATTGTTGAAGAAACTGTTAGTAATGTCAGCACAGCAACTTTTTCTACCGCTACCAAAGATTTATCTTCAACTAATATATGTTTGATTGAAGGTGAACAAGCAATAGCAGTAAATCAACTTCCTCAATCTTGGCAAGATATTTATGCAGCCAATTCTAATACGAAACTTTCCGACCCGCAAGCATATGTGAAGATGGCACAACTATTTCTTCACAAAATGTCGAATGGCGATGTAGATTTATTTAATGAATCGAAATCAGAACATCTCAAACCTGCTTTTTGTGAAATTTTTGGTAGTCTTGCTTGGGAAGCACTTGAGTTTTATGGTGAGGATTTTAAAGTTGAGAAATATCCTGACTTTGACTTGATTAAAAAGGAGATTTTATCAGAAGAAGATTGCGACGAACGCAAAAAGATATTAGAAATAGGTAAGGCCCTGTTTGAAGAGTTCGGATACGACTTACCCGCTTCTTTTTATCACGTACATCTAGCACCTATTTACAGAGAAGAAGTTTCAGAAATTCGCCCTTTGAGATTTTCCGAACCAGATAAAAACAATGCTCGTGCGTGGGATGCTTCTTTACACGGTCAAAAAGTATTTCCTATTCAATTAACCGTGCAAAGTATATCTTCTAAACACGGATTTTTCCAAGAACATGGTTGTGGATGTAACCACGCTATGACGAGAGTTGGTGCTACAGATACCGCTTTTGATTATCAGATCCGTCCCGAAATGCGAACAACATGGATTAGAGATTTTATTTGGACAATCTGGTATGAGTATGCATTTTTTAAATTTACTCCTGTAACTCGTTTCTTGATTGGTTAGTTGTTAGTAAAGCAATCATAATAAGCAACACAGTTATTAAAACATCCTGGAGGAAGCAGATTCTTCAGGATTTATTTTTTGCTAATTTAAGTAGATCACTGTATCCATAATTTCAATTAATCATGTTAATAAGTTTATTTCAAACAAATAAAGAATTTATCTTCCAAAAGAAAGATTTATGACAAAAATGATTCTCATTCTCAAGTAATATGTTATATTGAAAGCGTTTTAAATAAAGAGAATTTTAATCATGTTTAATTCTTCAAAATCGGCTTATCCCAGTCATTCTAAAATGTTAAAAAGCCTTTTTTCAGAAGCATATAAAACCGCAAAGCAAGGCTTATGCGGCGATAGAGTTTTAGCAGATAATAAAACTGTAGAAGACAGGCTAAAAATATGTTCAACTTGCGAAAAGTTTGATGAGAAAGAGAAACGTTGTACTATTTGTGGATGCTTTATGATGGTCAAAGCTAATCTTGAAGCTTCTAATTGTCCGGATGGTAAATGGTAAAAAAATGGCTATTTTATTTTATTAGGCTGACTTAGCTTGATTCTCAGTAATGTTTGATTTAATAATGGCTTTAAGCATTTTCTGACTAGCCATTCTTGCACCTGATAAATTTCGGGCTGTTGGTCCGATTTGCAAAGCCCCTAAACCACCCATAATAAATAACGAACAACCACACCAACGCAGGTTATCATCTAAAACAGGTAAACCATTTACTACAGGAATCGGATATGCCCTGATAATTTCCTTTAATAAGGGTTCGGAGTTGACATCGAAATAGGTTCCAGTAGATAACCAAATGCGATCGCATTCATATTTTCCATCGGTAAATTTCACCACCCAATGATTATCTCTCCATTGGGCTGTAACTACCTGAGTA
This sequence comes from Rivularia sp. UHCC 0363, assembly GCF_034931125.1. Lineage (NCBI taxonomy): Bacteria > Bacillati > Cyanobacteriota > Cyanophyceae > Nostocales > Rivulariaceae > Rivularia > Rivularia sp. UHCC 0363. The sequence goes on from NZ_JAYGHM010000039.1 coordinate 28,918, forward strand.
TTTTCAAGGATTTTTAACTTACCACTACGTACTTGTTGCCGTAGTTTTATTCCCATTGCAGGTGTCATCGAGCCACCGTTTCTAGCTTGCTGAATCATTGCAAAGCGCTTCACAAAATCTGGCTCGGCAAAAAATCCTCTGAGATATTTTGGTCCTAACCAACCCGCATCAGCATCAAATCCTTTTTCTTGCATCTGTCGTCGGATGGATATTTGCACTTCTGCCCCGCGAGATATTGCACCTACCGCTAAATGTCCGCTTGTTAGCCCTCCACCGATAATCAGTACTCTTTCACCAGCTAAATCTAGATTGCGTAAATCTATTGCATGGGAATGACTCAGCCTGTCTTGGGGATATTTTGAATTAATCTGATTTACCCAATCGGGTATTTGTAGTTGACTGCTACCAGTTGCTAATACTACCCGACGAGCTATGATTGATTTTCCCGAATCGAACCATAAACGGAACCTGGGAAATAAAGGATTATGCAATGGCTGAATCCGAACTACCCTTTCATCTACAACTGTATTCTCTAGTTCCCAACGATGAATTATATCCTGACCAAAACTGTTAAATAGCCCAGTTCCTGGTAAATCGTAGGGGGGAAAAAACTCATTTCCACGAGACTCTGCGAACTTACGTAACGCAAAAGGATTCGGGTCTGAATGGTGAACCGCAGGGGAACGTAAATGCGGTATTTCTAATGCTGCAAATTGATGCTCCCATTGACTCATCCATTTCCCACTAGGGTCAAATACTGTAATTCTAGGACGGATCTTTTGCCGTTTCTGTAGCAGATGAGTGACTAAAGCAAGAGCGTGAGGTCCAGCACCAATAATTGCCAAGTCAATTCTTCTCAAAAGGTGTGGTAGAAAAATTTCCATAAATCTTATATATAATGATAATCGTTATCATTTTAGCATTAGATTTCAAAAAGATGTCCAACTTTTTTAGAACTATTTTTCTTTCTTTTAGGACGAGTTAATATTCCCTGAGTTGGGCTGAATAATAAGAAGAATAAAAATAATCCGCAAATAACTAATACAATCGATGCTCCTGAAGGTACATTTTGGTAATAGCTAATATATAAACCGCCGACGCTACCAATAATACCGATCGCAGAACCTAAAAGCATCATTTGGTGAAGTTCTTTAACTAACAAATAAGCCGTAACTCCAGAACCAATTAATAAAGAAATTACTAACACTACTCCCACAGCTTGCATACTGGCAATAATTGTTAATGTAATTGCTGCCGTCAAGCCAAATTTAATCATATTTGTCGGCAATCCACTGGCTTGTGCGCCTAATGGATCAAAAGTATAAAATAGCAATTCTTTATAACAAATTTTAACTAAAACTAAAGTGACAACTGTAATTATTAAAGTCCGCCAAACATCATCTGTTGTAACTCCTAAAATATCCCCAAATAAAAAATGATGTAAATCAACTTTACTTTTCAACACGCTAATTAGCATGATACCCAATGCTAAGAAACCCGAAAAAACCAAAGCCATCGCAGCATCAACTTTGACGCGAGACTGAGATTCGATCCAAGCTATAACAAAAGTGCTGAAAGTTCCGGAAATAAACGCACCTAAGAAAATATCAACTCCAAGAAATATTGCGATCGCAAGTCCGGGTAATACAGCATGAGCAATCACATCACCGAGTATTCCCTGACGCTGTACTATCAGATAAGAGCCAACAACAGAGCATAGAATACCTAAACAAATCGCAATAAATAAAGCATCTCGAATAAACCCAAAACTCAGCGGTTCTAATAGCAAATTCAACATTATTAATAACTGATAATTGTTCACTGCTTAAGCTGATTTCTGTTCCCGATTTAGAAATAAAATATTATTTCCATAGGCTCGCTGTAAATTTTCACTTGTCACAACTTCTTTAACAGAACCGTCGGCAATAATCTGTTTATTTAATAAAAGTAAATGGTCACATTTTGTCAAGGTATCACCTAAATCGTGGGTAATCAAAATCAAGATTTTACCATCCCGTTTTAATTCATTAAAAATATCAAAAATTATATCTTCAGTATATTTATCAACACCAATAAACGGCTCGTCAAAAAAGAATAAATCTGCTTGCTGTGCTAAAGCTCTAGCTAAAAATACTCGCTGCTGCTGTCCCCCGGATAATTCACCAATTTGACGGGAACGCAATTCCCACATCCCCACTCTCTCCAACGCAGATTTCACTATTTCTTTTGACCTACGATTTGGTTGACGAAACCAGCCCGTATATGCAGTACGTGCCATCATCACCACCGAAAGCACCGTAATCGGATATTCCCAGTCTACTTGAGTTCTTTGGGGTACATAAGCAATCGAATTCAACTGCTTTTTGACTGGACTGTTACGAAACTTAATTATTCCACCTGTAGAAGGAATCAAACCCAGTATTGCTTTGACTAAAGTACTCTTCCCCGCACCATTTGGACCGATTACACCAATCATCTGTCCGGGGAAAATGCGAAAACTGACATCTTCAATAGCTACTACTCCCCGATAATCTACATCCAAATGCTCTACTTCTAACACCATTTTCTCCTGTATGATAGTGATTATTATTTATGTTAAAAATCTACTTCCCTTAGTACCGTAGCTGCTGTATGATAACGATTATCATTCTACTGTATTATTGTTATAAGTGATGTTTAGAAAAATACCCCTCAATAGGATCTGTTTGCAGCAGCGCTTCGCGATCGCAACATTAACTTTGGCTATTGGTTTAATTAGCTGCGGTGAAACCCCATCCGTTAATTCCAACACTAAGACCAGAGAAAATACTGCTGTAAACACTAGCAGTACTACAACGGGAGAACGTCCCCTGGTTGTAGCGACTACAAGTGTACTTTGTGACTTGATTAAGCAAGTTGCAGCCGAAACTGTTGACTTGAAATGTTTGGTAGATGCTGGAGCAGATCCTCATACCTATCAACCCAAATCAGAAGACCGCAAAGCGATCGAGCAAGCTAATTTGGTTTTATACGGTGGTTACAATTTTGAACCCAGTATTATTAAGTTAATTAAAGCCAGCAGCAATACAGCCCCAAAAGTTGCGGTACATGAAGTTGCTGTTCCCAAACCGATTATTGGGGAAGAACACGACCACGAGCATGAGGGAGAGAAACACTCTGAGAAAGAAAAAGCACCAGACCCCCATGTATGGCATAATGCCCAAAATGGTGTGCAGATGGTGGAAGCGATTCGGAGTAATTTAGAGAAAGTTGCTCCAAATAACGCTCAGTTATATGCAGTTAATGCCGAAAAAGTGACCGGGGAAATCAAACAAATAGATAGCTGGATTAAGCAAAATATAGCGACAATCCCTGCTAATCAGCGTAAATTAGTCACCACTCATGACGCTTTAGGTTACTACACTCAGGCTTATAACATTAATTATGAGGGTGCTATAGAAGGTTTGAGTACCGAAGCAGAGCCAACAGCAGCGAGAATTGCCGAACTATCAAAAGAAATTAAGCAAGAGAAGGTACCGACAATTTTTGCTGAAAGCACTCATAGTCCCAAATTGATCGAACAAGTTGCCAAAGAAGCAAATGTGAAAGTTTCTGAGGAAAAAATATACGCTGATGGCTTAGGGGAACAAGGAACGGATGTCGATACCTATCAGAAAATGTTGATTGCGAATACTAAAGCCATTGTGGATGGTTTGGGAGGTAAATATACGGCTTTTCAGAAATAATAATTGATCGTATCTGTTTTATTCGTCATCAATAGTTAATCGACATCAGGGTTAAAAATAGATGGCGTAAATATCGTAACGTCGTGTACATTTGTTCGTATCTCTGTATTTGTTAAAATCTAAGTGTGAGGAGAAAATAACCATAATGAAAAGCTTGTGGAAGTTTTTACTAGTTATTCCCGTCGTATTTACAACATCTTTATTAATTAACGATAGCGTAATTGCCCAAACTCAAACCCAAGAAGAAACATTAGAACAAGCATTAGAACAAGTTACTTCTGTTTCTCAATTTTCTGACGTGCAGCCAACAGATTGGGCATTTCAAGCACTACAGTCTTTAGTGGAACGTTACGGCTGTATTGCTGGATATCCAAATAGCACCTACAGAGGAAACCGAGCTTTAACAAGATACGAATTTGCAGCAGGTTTGAGTGCTTGTTTGGATCGATTTAACGATTTGCTTTTAACCTCTACTGCCGATATAGTAACTAAAGAAGACCTTGCAACCCTACAAAGGCTACAAGAAGAATTTTCTGCTGAATTAGCAACATTGCGTGGTAGGGTAGATGCGGTAGAAGCAAGAACGGCTCAAATAGAAGCAAATCAATTTTCTACAACTTCTAAACTTGAAGGTGAAGTAGTTGTGGGAATTACAGATGTATTTGAAGGGGATACAAACGACGAGAATACCGCATTAGGTGTAAGAGCAAGAATTAACTTTGTAACCAGCTTCACAGGAAAAGATACTCTTTACACCAGACTGCAAAGCAATAATATAGTTGCTCCCGATATTGGTACAAGTGAAGGAAGTTTAGCCTTTGCTGGTGAGAGCGGAGATAACAACATTGAATTAGATGCACTGTGGTACAGTTTTCCCCTAACTAAAAGCACTAACGTCATCGCGATCGCAAATGCAGGTGCAGCTGATGACGTTGTAGATACAGTCAATTTGTTTGATGGTGATGGTACAGAGGGAGCTTTATCTAGCTTTGGTACTCGTAACCCCATCTATGGAGCAATGGATGGTGCGGGTTTGGGAGTTACTCAAGAGTTCGGTAAAAATTTGTCTTTGAGTTTGGCTTATTTAGCTGGTTCTGGAAGCGACCCCAGTACCGATAATGGTTTATTTAACGGCTCCTACGGTGCATTAGCACAACTAACATTTGCACCAAGCGATCGCTTTAAGGTTGGTTTAACTTATATCAATTCTTACAACCAGTTCAATGGTGCTGGTAGTAATGCTTCTAACTTTAATACAGTTTCACCATTAGATAACCTATCTACTTTGGCAGATACTCCTTTTAGTGCCGATTCCTATGGTATCCAAGCGTCATTAGGGATAAGTAAAAACCTGGTGTTAGGTGGTTGGGCTGGTTACACTAATGCTCGTAATTTAACGACATCAGCTGCTTTTCCAGACCGTGGAGAAGCAGAGATATGGAACTGGGCTGTAACTTTAGGATTACCCGATCTGGGTAAAAAAGGTAACTTAGCTGGGATTATCTTCGGTATGGAACCCAGACTTACTAGTTCTAGTATTGATGGTTTAGAGAAAGACCAAGATACTTCTTATCATATTGAAGCATTTTATCAGTACAAGATTAATGACAATATTGCCGTTACTCCTGGTGTAATCTGGTTAACTGCACCAGACCATAATGAGAATAATAATGATGTAGTGATTGGTACTTTTAGAACTACCTTTACTTTCTAGAAATTGAAACTCTAGAGTTCAACAATATTTACTCAACAATCTACCACATAAGTTATGTGGTAGATTGCTAGTACAGTGGGCGCGTAAGTAAGATACCCATCTGAAAATGACGTGAGTTCAATGTTCACTCCTTCAATTGCTGTTTAATTAAAAGCTCGACCGCTCCACCGCTCCACCGCTATAAGAAAGGCAATGAACGTTTGGGGATTTAATCCCCAACTTTCTGGGCTTACACCGCTTTAAAGTCGGTGGGGTATTAAACCCTGCGCCCAGCCCCACCGCTAAAAGCTAAAAGCTAGATCATAAATAAGCTTATTACATGGATTTTTCGTGAGGTGAGAAGTCGGGTTTTTAGGATAAATCTCTGTATTAACAGACAAATAAGAGTAAAAACCCGACTTCTGTGATAGTTGTCGAATTGACGTTAATCTGAGTCTAAAAAATGGGTACGCTATTTAAGCCGTATGGTACTAATTTATTAATACCGGATATCGCAAAGAAAATTAGACAAATACAAAACTGTCTGCATTCAAACTACCTGCTTGGATACCCTCTAAGACTGCTAAGTTACTGCTGTTGAAACTAACTAACAAATCTTGATCTTGCTGTGTAAATGTTAAGTTACTAAAATCTCCACCACTCCCAGCAATTCCCATAACATCTTCACCAATGTTAAAGTCGGTAATGGTGTTTGTTTCTTGAGGTATTTCACCCGTAGCAATCCAAAATTGATCTGCTCCGTTACCACCTGTTAATACATTTCCACCACCCGATCTAGCAAAAAACCTGTCGTTCCCATCTTCTCCAAACACCATATCTCCTTGACCAAGAATAAATGTATCGTTACCGCTACCACCATAGAGACGATTATTTCCCAGACTTGCGTTAGCATCAATCAGATCGTCTCCTGTTCCTGCAAAAACTAATTGACTACTTTGGTCGATGCTTATTGAATCATTGCCAAATGTACCAAATATAGGTTCGCTGGGAAGCATTGCAGCTAATCCTTCGTATTCTGTCGAAACCAAAGCATTTGTACCGGGAATATCGCTGGCAATTTGCACCAACTGCAAATTCTCCCCATTTTCGATCCGAGCCATGACATCTCCATCTTTGTTGGCAATCTGGAATTCCTTATAGACAACTCCTTCATATACATCGTCGTATATTCCTAACTGATAGTCATCAAGATTCCCAGCGACAATTAATTGGTCTGTTTTGGGATCGAAATCACCAATCAAGACATAATCCTCATCCCCTTTACCAACATAAAAGTCTTGTCCTTCATTCCCTAACAAAAAGCGATCGCTACCAAAAGAACCGTGATAATGGTCTCTATCACCAGTTCCAGTTGTTGCTGTTTTTATTGCTCCTGTCGCTGGATCGTAATCAGTAATTGGAAAACTGACTATTGTTGCATTTCCCAGAGGATAGAAAAAGTGATCGTTTCCGACTACTCCGTTGAAAAATGTTTGTCTTCCTTCATCAATCCCGGCTTTGATAAAGTGGTCCCAACCTGATTGATATTCTCCTGAATCAATCAATGCTTCCACATCGGGATTTGCTGCAAGATATGCTGGTTGATTGAAGTAGGGTTGAGTGTTTCTAGCGTAGTAAGAATTCTCTGGGGCAAATAACAGCAAGCCATTATCTGTAAATAAACCATCAGGAATCAGCTTTGTTGTACCTTCAACAATACCGATCAGGTCGCCGTTTTTAGAAATACGAACGCTATTATCTACTGTCTCTAATGTATAATCTTGAGGCTTACCCGCTAGATATACCGCATCTTCACTAGTCGGGTCAAAATATTTAATGACTGCATAATCTTTATCCCCATTACCTAAATAGAAGTCTGAAGGATTTTCTACTGCATTGTCACCCAAGTAAAATACATTACGTCCGGGTGAACCTAATAAAGTATCGATCTGATTAATTCCCAAGGATGAGGTTTCGGCATTAATTAATCGATTCCCCACCTCGGCTGTCTCAACATTAACACCTATTACTGAGGATTTTTGTCCAGAAGCTTAGACTGTATCATTTCCATCGGTACCGTTAAATACAACACCATTGCGTTCAACAAATTGCCCGACTTGGATAAATTCATCATATCCAGAAGCGTACTTTCCTTCTTTTACCGCAGTGGCAACATCTGGATTATTAGCAAGGTATAGTTCTTCGTCGAAAAATTGATTGGTTGTCATTGTGTGAATACCTGTAGGGTAGATGTTCTAAAGACTCAAGCCTAAGTGCAAATACTCTTATTTTTCCTCAGACTTGTGTATATTAGCATCAAAACGAGAATGACAATCATTATTTAAAACCTAAATTTTGGGTAATAATGTCATCATAAATATTCTCTACCTAAATCAAATCTTAATTCTATTGAGAATTATTACTATCAATATCCAATTCTTTTTTAGAGTGCTTCAAGCGCTTATAAGCCAACTTAATTTCTTGGTATGCTTGAAAAGGAGTCATCTTTCCACCAGTTTGCAAATTGGCAATATAGCCTATGGTTTGAGAGAACTCCTGTAAATTTGCATTAAATATTAAGTAAGTCGGCGTTAAAAAATCAAGGTATGTCATTGCGAGTGGAACGAAGTGAAACGAAGCAATCGCAAGGGTTTGATTGTTCTTTACATTCTGTTACACAGTTAGGTTTATTCGAGCCAACCTACTTAAACTCTTGCGATCAAACTCTCCACGATAATAACTACGAGGGTAGAGAAAATCATCTTTATAGATAAAGTTATATGTTTACAGATAATTCTAAAAAATCTAAATATTTACACAAAAAGTTGCAAAAATATAGGTTGAAAACGATTATCATTATTTATATGCGATAATCATTTTCATTCATCATGTCCTCACAAAATCCTATCTCCAACACCAGCTTGATTCAACGTCCCCGTCGTCTACGTGGTAATCCAGTATTGCGTAATATGGTACGGGAAACTCAATTAACTGTAGACGATTTGATATACCCGATGTTCGTCATGGAAGGAGAAAACCAAAAAATAGAAATCTCTTCCATGCCGGGATGTTATCGTTATACTTTGGATTTATTGCTCGAAGAAATACAGCAAATTAAGGAATTAGGCATAAATGCTGTAGCGCTTTTTCCTCTGGTTCCAGAAGCCAAAAAGGATGATACTGGTACGGAAAGTTTCAATCCTGATGGTTTGGTGCAAAGAACTGTCAAAGCTATTAAACAAGCCGTACCAGATATAGTTGTGATTACAGATGTAGCTCTCGACCCTTTCAGTATTCACGGTCACGACGGTATTGTTGATGAGTACGGAGTAATTTTAAATGACCCCACCGTAGAAGTGTTGGTGAAAATGGCAGTTTCCCAAGCAGAAGCGGGTACAGATATAGTCGCACCTTCCGATATGATGGATGGTAGAATCGGCGCTATTCGTCAAGCTTTAGATGCCGCAGGATACTTTAATGTAGCAATTTTGGCATACTCTGCTAAGTACGCCTCTAGTTATTATGGACCATTCCGCGATGCTTTGGATTCAGCACCGAAATTTGGTGATAAAAAGACTTATCAAATGGATGCAGGTAACGCTAGAGAGGCTTTAAAAGAAGTAGCACTAGATATTGCCGAAGGTGCAGATATAGTAATGATAAAACCGGCTTTGGCATATATGGATATCATTTGTCAGGTAAAATCGATAACTAACTTACCCGTAGCAGCATATAACGTTAGTGGGGAATATGCCATGATTAAAGCCGCTGCACAGCAAGGGTGGATTGATGAGAAGAAAGTAATTTTAGAAACATTGACTAGCATGAAGCGGGCTGGTGCCGATTTGATTTTGACTTATTTTGCAAAGGAAGTTGCTTTGATGTTGCTTTAATTATTACAGGTGTTTTGGGGATTCCAAGACACAAATTTAATTGTCAATATTGTTAACGGGACTTAACTATAATTCACTTCCACCATATGAAAAATCAAGAACCTGTTGTCGTTTTTGACAAAGAGCGTGCTTCGTCTTACGATCAAATATTTGCAGCTTTACAGAGGAAAATTCATAGTGCAAAGCTTGGGTGGGAGATTGTTGCAGTATTTAAAATAATACGCTGGGGAGGTTTTGTAACAACGTGTAAAAGATTGTATCTGTTTTCATTCATTAAAAATTTTGAATGACTGGTAGAGCATATGCATTATATAGTAATGCTTCTACAGATTGTTTCAACTTCTCAAAAAACTTTTTACCAACTCCTTTTTTTGCGCTATTATGATAATGATTCTCATTCTAATTATATATGGTCAGTTCATTATCCCAATCTCAGGAAGGCTTAAAAAAAGATATTCAACAACTTGAGCGAATTCGTCATACTTGCGCTCATATTATGGCTATGGCTGTACAAAAGCTATTTCCGGGGACAAAGGTAGCAATTGGACCAGTTACCGATACAGGTTTTTACTATGACTTTGATTGTCCTGTAAGTATTACGACCGATGATTTGGGTAAAGTTGAAGCCGAAATGCGCCGAATAATTAAGGCAAATTTCCCTATTATTCGCGAACAGGTGAAAAGAGAAGAGATTAAACAAGAGATTGCAGCTTTAGATGAACCTTATAAATTAGAAATCTTAGCAAAAATTCCTTCCGAACAGACGATTACTCGTTATTTTATTGGTAGTCCTGATGGTGGTAAGCCTGAATCATCATTGTTTATTGTAGATAATATTAAAACTAATCGAGCTGATAGTTATTGGTGGGATTTATGTGCAGGACCCCACGTAGATTTTACCGGAGAAATTAATCAAAAAGCATTTGCATTATTAAGTGTCGCGGGTGCATATTGGCAAGGTGATGAAACCAAGCCGATGTTACAACGTATTTATGGTACAGCGTGGAAAACTCCAGAAGACTTACAGACTTTTTTAAAACAAAGAGAAGAAGCATTACGACGCGACCATCGAAAATTAGGTCAGCAATTAGATTTATTTAGTATTCAAGAAGATGCTGGTGGAGGTTTAGTATTTTGGCATCCCAAGGGTGCAATAATTCGCTATATAATTGAAGAATATTGGCGTAAATCTCACTTAGAATCTGGTTATCAATTATTGTATACACCTCATATTGCTAATTTAGAGTTATGGAAAACATCGGGTCATTACGACTTTTACAGTGAGAATATGTTTGACTCGATGGAAGTGGAAAAACAGGCTTATCAAATTAAGCCAATGAATTGTCCTTTCCACGTTCTGACTTATAAAAATAAATTACATTCTTATCGAGAATTACCCTTAAGATGGGCAGAACTAGGAACAGTTTATCGTTACGAACGTTCGGGTGCGCTACATGGTTTAATGCGTGTACGTGGGTTTACCCAAGATGATGCTCATATCTTTTGTTTACCCAATCAAATCGCTGATGAAATTTTGGGAGTATTAAATCTTACCGAGAATATTTTATCTGATTTTGGTTTTAATAATTACGAAGTAAATGTTTCCACTCGTCCTAGCAAATCAGTAGGGACAGATGAAGTATGGGAGTTAGCAACTGCGGCTTTAAAAGAAGCTTTGGATACAAAAGGTTGGAATTATATTATTGATGAAGGTGGTGGTGCTTTTTATGGACCTAAAATCGATATTAAAATTCAAGATGCAATTGGTCGTTTGTGGCAATGTTCCACCATTCAGGTAGATTTTAATTTACCCGAAAGATTCGATATGCAGTATGTTGCTGCTGACGATACCAAACAGCGACCAATAATGATTCATCGGGCGATTTTCGGTTCAATAGAACGTTTTTTTGGAATTTTAATCGAAAACTATGCGGGTGATTTTCCTTTATGGTTAGCGCCGATTCAATGTAGATTATTACCAGTCAGTGATGAAGTCCGAGAATATGCTGAATCAGTAGCTATGGAATTGCATAAAGAAGGATTAAGAGTAGAAGTTGATAGTAGTGGGGAAAGATTAGGTAAACAAATTCGTAATTCTGAATTAGAAAAAATTCCTGTAGTAGCTGTAGTTGGGAAACGAGAGATGGAAAACCAAACTTTAAGTGTGCGTACTCGACAAGCTGGAGATTTAGGAACACTATCAGTAAATGAAACAATGACTTGCTTGCAGTCAGCTATTGCTTTAAACACAACTATTTAGCTATTAACTATATGAGTTTTACCTTTGGAAAACAATCTCAAAAAGCTAGTTATCAAGAAATTCAGCAAGTAAAGCAATGGATTTATCAAGCTTTGCAACTTGATGAAGAAATTTCCATTTCGTTAAGTCAGTTACAGTGTACCGAAGCTGGATGTCCACCAATTGAAACGGTAATTAACGTAATGACAAACCCCGTACAGCAATATAAAGTTCATAAATCTATTACCGAAATTGAGTATACGGATATAAATAAGCTCAATTAAGATAAATAACCTTGATTTGAGAGTTTTGCCTCATACCGATACCTTTGTTTCTATTACAGTTTATTGACATGGCTTCTCACACATTATTTGTCTGTAAATCCTGTTATTTTTCATCTACGCAAATCGATTATATGGGCGAACGAGGTGGTAAATATTTATTCAAAAAATTGCTAGAATTACATGAGAAATGGTTTTTGCAATCTGAATTTTTGATTGCAGAAGTAGAATGCTTGAGTGCTTGCAAAAGACCTTGTGCAATCGCTTTCGCGGCATCAAATAAAGTTAGTTTAATGTTTGGCGATTTGCCACCATTAGAAAGTGCAGCAGCTATATTAAATCTGTGCGAAAAGTATCATGCTAGTACTAATGGGATAGTCGCACGAAATGAACGACCGCAAGTTTTGCAAAAAGGAATTTTAGCGAGAATTCCGGCACCAATAGGAAATTAATTTTCCTCAAAAATATATGATATCGCTTTCTAGCTAGCAAATACAAATCAACCTTTAACAGTAAATCAAAGGAGAAATTATGACTCAACTAACTGCATCAAAATCCGATTTGATTCCTAATATCCCCAAAAGGGGAATGCCTGTTACTATCATTACCGGATTTTTAGGTAGTGGTAAAACTACATTGCTGAATCAAGTTCTTCATAACAAAGAAGATTTGAAAGTAGCCGTGCTTGTAAATGAATTTGGTGATATTAATATCGATAGTCAGTTACTCATTTCTACGGAAGATGACATGATGGAACTGAGTAACGGCTGTATTTGTTGTACTATTAATGATGGATTAGTTGATGCCGTTTATCGAATTTTAGAAAGAGATGACCGCGTTGACTATATGGTCATAGAAACTACAGGTGTAGCCGACCCTTTACCGATTATCTTAACTTTTTTGGGAACAGAACTTAGAGATTTAACTAATGTCGATTCAATCATCACTGTTGTTGACGCAGAAGCTTTTAACAGCGAACATTTCCAAAGCGAAGCTGCCTTAAAACAGATAACTTATGGTGATATTATTCTCCTCAATAAAACTGATTTAGTTGGGGAAGAAAAATTATTAGAGTTAGAACATTTTATTCAAGACAATAAAGTCAGTGCGAAAATTCTGCGTACCTCTTATGGTAAAGTTGCTCTACCATTAATTTTGGATGTAGATTTAACTCCTAAAGATGAATATTCTTCATTAGTTGAGGAAGATAGTCACGAACATCACCATGACCACGAACATCACCACGACCACGAACATCATCACCATGAACACCATCACCATCACTCAGACCATCTAGAAAATGATGGATTTGTCTCCATCTCTTTCCAGAGCGATCGCCCTTTTGATGTCCACAAGTTTGAAGTCTTCCTAAATGAAACAATGCCAGAGAACGTGTTCAGAGCCAAGGGTATTCTTTGGTTTAGCGATAGTGAATTAAGGCATATTTTCCAGCTTAGCGGTCCTCGTTATCAACTCGATGCTGATGTGTGGACTACCAAAAAATACCAAAATCAGCTAATTTTCATCGGTCGTGACTTGAAGCATGAGGAAATTCATTCTCAGCTTAACGGTTGTTTACTGTAATTTGATTAATGCACCCTAAAGGTATTTTGTGTATATTTGTTAGGGTGTTAACTAATTAGCAAAAAACTTAAATAATGACTTTATCTTTCCGTTCTGAATTAGATTCTGCCAAGCAAATTGTTTCATTATCTACCCAAAATAAACCAACTGTCACGGATGAAGAAATGATGCAAGCCGTGAGAACTTTACTAATTGGATTAGGAGAAGATCCAGATAGAGAAGGACTCAAAGATACTCCTAAAAGAGTTATGAAAGCTTTACAGTTTTTGACCAAAGGATACCATGAATCATTGGATGAACTATTAAATTGTGCAGTATTTACAGAAGATGCTAACGAAATGGTACTAGTGAGAGATATTGATATCTTTAGTTCCTGCGAACACCATATTTTACCAATCCTTGGTCGCGCTCATGTGGCTTATATTCCTAATGGTAAAGTTATCGGATTATCAAAAATTGCCCGTATTTGTGAAATGTATGCAAGACGCTTACAAGTACAAGAAAGATTGACTTTACAAATTGCAGATGCCCTCCAAGGTTTACTTAAACCCCAAGGTGTAGCGGTAGTTGTAGAAGCTAGTCATATGTGTATGGTAATGCGCGGGGTGCAAAAACCTGGCTCTTGGACTGTTACTAGCGCAATGCGAGGAGTATTTTCTGAAGATGCCAGAACTCGCGAAGAATTTATGAATTTGATTCGACACAATGGCAATTTTCACTAATTTTCACTAATTTTTAATTCTTATCAAGGTAATGGCAAAACTTACATCATTACCTGTAATTCTCGTCTTAGGATTTACAGGTAGTGGAAAAACAAGTTTCATTCAACATCTAAGCAGTCAAGCACAAATTGCTGTAGAGCATATACAAAGTGGTTCTCAAAAACTTGGTAGTGGGTGTATTTGCTGTAGCGGACTTAAAGACTTAAAACAGTTAATTAAAAACTTACTTATTGCTAGAGAAACTGGAGAAAGTACGTGCGAACAATTATTTATTGAAGCCAACCATAAAACCGACCCAATTCCAGTAATTAGAACAATTCGTCAACAATTTTTCTCAGAAAATATTTTTTTGAAAGAAGTTATCACAGTGATTAATGCAGTAAATTACCCACCTACAAATACACAAAATTACTTAGTTACTAATCAAATCTTTTTTGCCGACAAAATAATAGTTAATCATTGCGATCGCGCAACTGATGAGCAAATAAATAAATGCCATAAGCATATTCGTGGAGTAAAATGGCAGCCAATATTTAATGCTATTCAAGGAATTATTGACCCTAATGAATTTCGCGTGCCTTTAACAGTAGAGGCATCTACGGGTGTTTCTACTGTAATTTCTTTTTCATCCTAAATTTCAATCCAAAATCATATGGCTCTAACAATATATAATACCCTGACTCGCTGTAAAGAAACCTTTCAACCTTTAGAACCAGCAAAGGTCAAAATGTACTGCTGTGGTGTCACGGTGTATGATTATTGTCACTTGGGTCATGCAAGGTCTTATATTGTTTGGGATATAGTGCGACGTTATTTAGAATTTAGCAGTTATCAAGTGCGTTACGTGCAGAATTTTACTGACATTGATGATAAAATTATCAATCGCGCTAATGCTCAGAATATATCAATGGAAAAGGTTTCCCAAAAATATATTCAAGCCTATTTTGAAGATATTCGTCGCTTAAATGTGATCGATGCATCTGATTATCCTTGTGTAACTGAAAATATAGCTGCAATTCATCAGTTTATTGCCGAATTAGAACGAAAAAACTATGCTTATGCGGTAGATGGAAATGTTTATTATAAAATAGAAAACTTCCTTGAATACGGTAAACTTTCCGGTAAGCATTTAGAAGATATGCAAGCTGGGGCAAGTGGTAGAGTCAATTTAGAAGACTTATCTGGGAATAAGAAACACAAACCGTCTGATTTTGCCTTATGGAAAGCAGCAAAATCGGGGGAACCTGCTTGGGATTCACCTTGGGGAATGGGAAGACCGGGATGGCATATTGAATGTTCGGCAATGATTCACGCTCTTTTGGGAGAAACCATTGATATTCATGGTGGTGGTGGTGATTTGGTATTTCCCCATCATGAAAATGAAATTGCTCAGTCAGAGGTAGTTACAGGAAAACCACTTGCTAATTACTGGATGCACAACGGTATGGTAACGGTGAATGGTGAAAAAATGTCCAAGTCTCTGGGTAATTTTACGACGATTCGAGAACTACTTGAGCGACCTATTGACCCAATGGTTATAAGGTTATTTGTATTGCAAGCGCATTATCGCAAGCCTTTAGACTTTACAGAAGATGCTATTTTTTCCGCTGAAAATGCTTGGGAAACTCTCAAAACTGGTTTGCTATTTGGCTACCAATATGGAGAAAAATTGGCATGGAAAGAAACAAATCTAAATCCACAATCTGAATTACAAAATTCTCAGATCGGCAGCTTTCAGATGGCAATGGATGATGATTTTAATACACCTGGAGGTTTAGCTGTGTTATTTGAACTTGCCAAAGAACTGCGTCGAGAAGCTAACTTACTAACTCATCAAGGTGAAACTGCAAGTTCCTCAAATCGGATCGTGCAAATATGGCAGACTTTAGTAAAATTAGCCCAGGTTTTTGGATTAGAAATTTTATCTACAGCAGAAACTAAAAACGAGTACCCTATCTTAGGTGACGCAGAAATTACAACTTTAATTCAGCAGCGACAAGATGCACGTCAAAATCGTAACTTCGCTTTATCCGATTCAATTCGCGATCGCTTACAATCTGTGGGAATACATTTAATTGATCAACCGAATGGGGAAACTCGCTGGTATCGAGAGTAATAGTGTTATCAGTCCGATAAAAATTACTTCCTTCTCATTCCCAAATTACCTAAAAACGATTATCATTCACATATTAGTTGCCCTTAAGGTTTACAAATTTCCATGAATCTATGACTGTACCTTTAATTAACGTTGTAGCTGGTCCTGCGGGTTCGGGAAAGACTGCTTGGATTCATCAGCAAATTCAAGATACAACTGTCGAAGATGAAAATATCATTTATTTCAGTCCCGGTACTAGTAGTGTTTTTATAGATAAAAACCGAATTGCAGCCGATTTTCCTCAAATCCAAGTTTTCAGTAACACTCAAGAAGTTGATTTACTCAAGCGAATATCCGAAGCTAAAGCGGTTTATATAGAGTTGGGCTTTTATTTACACTTGAGCAGTTTATCGGCAATATTAAATAATTTACCTTGCCATGCTGTAGCTGTTTTACCTCTCGATCTCCAAGATTCTGAATATCATGCTTGGGCTGATGAAATAATTTCAGGAGTTGGAACTCACACTGATTCATCTAAACATCTGTGGAGAGTTGCAACTGATACTCAAGTTATTGATGAAGATAGTTTGGCAGAGTTTTGGTACGAACTAATTCATGGTGCTTATGGTCATGTTACCCGCGCTAAGGCAATTTTTGATGTTAATGATGGTAGAAGTATTTACTGTGATTTTGTTGCAGATGTACCCCAAGCAGATTTTTTGGAATTAAATTTACCCCGTCATTTGGAAGGTAGACCACAACGTTTTAGCGGTATTGAAGTGGTAGGAGAAAATTTGCATGAAGATGCGCTCAAGCAAACTTTATCTGATTGTTTTTTATCTGATTCATTAATTAAGCAATACCAGCAACAAGTTAAACAGATGTTATTAGAAGGTATGGAAGTATGAAAATAGCAGTTATGTCATGCATTCACGGCAATATTGAAGCTTTGGACGCAGTTTTATTAGATATAGACCGATACAAAGCTGAAAAAATCTTTTGTTTGGGGGATTTAGTTGGATATGGTCCTTATCCTAATGAGGTAGTTGAAAAAATTCGTTCTCTAAACATTCCTACCTGCGGTGGTTGTTGGGATGAAGATATCGTCGAAGGTTTAAACGCTTGCGATTGTAGTTATCCTTCCTTAATAGCAGAAAAACGCGGTATTGTTGCTCATGAGTGGACTAATAAACAGATAAAACCAGAAAATCGCGATTTTTTAGCTCAATTACCTCATATTATTCAAGAAAATAACTTAGCTTTCGTTCACGGTAGTCCCCACAGCAACCACGAATATTTATTACCAGAACTCGATGCATTTATAGCCTGGGAACGAGTAATTTCATCAGGTGCAGACGTGCTTTTTTGCGGTCATACTCATGCTCCTTATTACCGTAATTTGGATTCCGGTCAATTAAAAGTTCGAGTTGAAAGCAAAAATTTATCAGCAGAAAAAAGCTTTACTGCTCCACTAAAAAAGATTATTAATGTCGGTTCGGTGGGAGAACCAAGGCATGGGCGACCCAATGCGACATATGTAATTTATGATACTGATATCCAGAAAGTGATATTGCGAGAAGTTACTTATGATTATCAAAAAACCTGTACCGCAATTATTGAGAAAGGCTTACCACCTATTTTTGCATGGCGTTTAGCGCGAGGTATAGAGTTTGCAGAACGTGCAGATGATCCAACTCATGTTTGTACTCGGTAACTGAGAAACATAATTCTTCACTCCTTAATCCAAAATTATGATCAAGTGGGCAATTTTAAGCGGTATTGAAGGTAACTTGGCAGCTTATGACGCAGTGATGGCGGATATTAAACGTCAAAGTCGTTATGTAGAGGCTATATATATTCTAGGGGACGCGATCGGACCAACTCCGGAATCTGAAAAGCTGGTAGAACGTTTGCTTAAACCAGAGTTTGGATTATCACCATTAATTTGTAAGGGATGGTGGGAGGAGCAATGTTTGATATTGCATGGTTTGGCTGGGACTTCGGAACCTACCGATTTATTGCAAAAATATGGTGGTGAGATAGTAGAATTACTGTGGAAGAATGTTTCGCGTCAAACTGTAGAGTGGATACGAAATCTTGATTTTGGTTTCTTTGAATTAGATTCGAATGGCACTAAGAAAAGCTACAAGCTATAGAAAATAAGCGCTATAGCTTTTAAAGCAATTTAACAATGGAAGGAATCGAAAGAAGGTTGTCACGAATAAGTTGGCAAAGCACGGCTCTGTATGACGCTTTGAGGGTGTTGTCAGAAAAAGCGGCGCAACTGGGGAACCGCTACGCTGATTTGGCGGTACCAGGTAGGGGCATAGAGATTTTGCGTTGGTAGTGTCAAATAGTCGTGCCCCACCTGGCACTCCGCTATCGCCGTCAAATCTTCCCCAGTTGCTGGATCACTCGTGGGGGCAAGAAAAATTCGTTGTAAGTAGAAAAAGCTTACTCGCTCATGAAATACTTTAGTTGAAACAAGTAAGCAAATCTAACTATTACTACTGTGACACTGCGAGTAAAAATCCTCAAGGATAAATTTAATCAAAGTTTAGGATTACCTTTTAAAGAACTGTTACCATCTTCCATAATTGAACAAGCTATTGAGGAGTTAAAAATAAAATATAAGAAACGATTATTTGACCCATTTATAACACTATGGGCGTTTTTATCTCAAGTTTTAGATACTGATAAAAGTTGCCATAATACCGTGAGTAAAATAATTGCTTATTTGACAGGAGAAGGGGTAGAAATTCCTTCAACTGATACGAGTGCTTACTGTCAAGCACGGTCAAGATTATCAGAAAAGCTACTAGAAAAACTTTTTAGTCAGGCTGCAAAAAAATTAGAAGAGAAAGTAACAACAGAATCTTTATGGTGTGGTCGAAATGTCAAAGTAATAGACGGCTCAACTGTTTCCATGCCTGACACTGCACAGAACCAAAAAGAATATCCTCAGCCTAAAACTCAAAAGCCTGAATGTGGATTTCCAATTGCTAAAATTGGTGTGTTATTTAGTTTAGCGACAGGTGCTGCTGTTGCTTTAGTCATTGATGTTCTCAATACCCATGATATCAAACTTGCTCGCCAACTTTATCAGTTTCTTCAACCTTTAGATATCCTTTTAGGAGATAGAGCTTTTTGTGCTTACGCCGATTTATTTGCTATCAAAAAACTTGATTGTGATTCTGTCTTTCGTAAGCATCAAAGTCGTAAAATATCTATGAATAAAGGTAAAATTATAGGAGATTGTGACAAATTAGTTACTTGGTATAAACCTAAAAAATGTCCCAAAGGATTAAGCAAAGATGAATTTGATGCTCTTCCCCAAACCATAACTGTGCGCGAAATTTATTACTACATTTTTATCCCTGGTTTTCGTACAGAAAGAGTCAGTTTAATCACTACTTTATTAGATAAAAGAACTTATTCAACTTTAGAAATTATTGGACTTTACAGTAAACGTTGGGATGTAGAACTAGATTTAAGACATCTTAAAACCACTTTAGGAATGGATGTTTTGCGATGCAAAACCCCTTCTATGGTACGCAAAGAAATTTATGTTCATTTACTTGCTTACAATTTACTTCGTAGTTTGATGTGGTCTTCAGGTACTATTTACGGTACTCCTCCGTTGCGCTTGTCATTGCAAGGTACTCGCCATCATTTCAATAACTTTATTCCCCAATTGTTAGTTGGCTCTACCCAAAAACGTCTTCAAATTTATTCTACTCTACTTAAAATTATTGCTCACAAAGCTGTTCCTGAACGCCCAGGGCGTTGTGAACCACGAGTCCGTAAACGTCGTCCAAAAGCTTATCCCTTAATGACCAAACCACGACATGAATTACGCACTAAATTGCAAACAGCTTAAACCACAAGTGTTTCGGCTTTTCTTAGTGCCATTCGAATTAGATTCTTTGTTAATTCACGGGACTACGGTATCCGTAGATGAAGCGTTAACTCCAGAAACTTCTCCAGTCATAATTTTAGACCGGGTAGCTCGGATGCAAGCGAATAATTTATTTTGCGGTCGTTCCGGTCTAACTTTTCAATATCATTTAGAAGCCGGTTCGATTAATACGGGAATAACTACTCTTGATAATCAAACACCAAATCAAACCATCAATATTACTCCACGTATGGTAGTAGGTGTGGGAAATGTAGGCAGAAAACCAGGGGAAGCAAGTTACACTCTCTATAATCCTAATACCAATCAAGTAGAATTTAAAACTGTCAGCTATGGGATAAGCAAGGGTTTTGGGGTGAAAAAAATAACTGCTGCTTCTAACTAATCACCTTTTCCCAAATAACAATGACAATCAGGCTTTTCAATTAAGGACTCCATCAAGGTATTGAGTGCGACTGCGGCTAATATACCGCCGCCGATAGTGCCAATGTTTGTTTTACTCCTTCTTGGGATATCGCTGCATCATCTCCTCACAACGTACAGCCTCCCCGTCTGGCGTATAAACTACCCCGGACGACATCGCGATCGCAATCCTTTCCTTCCTCGCCCATTCAAACCAAGTTTTCAGATCGTCCGTAACAGAATTTTTCGGCTTCTCCCCATTTTTACAAGTAGCTATGAACAAACCCGTGGGATTATCGCACCACCCTTCATGAATCGCTTCTTTGACACGGGCAATTGCACTATTTACATTATCCCAATATTTCTTGATTACCCCCAAACAAGGGTCTGGATTAATTCGCAATCGCTTCAACTCAGCACAAACCTCTTTTATCTCTCGCTTCACAGACTTTTCTGAAGTTGTAATGACTTTGACTTGCGGCTGAGGAAGTTGGTCAACACCAGAGTCTGTGTTTTGATTCGAGTCACTTTCTTCCAATTTCTCATCGTAGCGAGGTATTTGGGTTTCTTCTTCTGGTTCATCAACTTTATCTTCCTCAACAGCAGTGTTATTGTTTTCAGAAAACTTTAAGTAAGTTTTAGATGTTGGCGGATTATTCGCACATTCACCTGAAATATCTGGCACATCTACATCAATTATTTCGCATCGATTAAACTCTATGGTTTCTGAAATATTTTGCAGATTTAATCTATATTCCGATGCGGTGTCTTTAGGGAAACGATGAGATGGTTTATCTTCTACAAGTCCATCAAATATCAACTCCTTCATGTGTTTGCTGATTGTTTCTCGACAGTAGCCCAAAATATCAGCCAGCTTCTCAAAAGTGATTCTGATCCAAGAGTTGCCGTAATAGTGCTTTCCATCAAACCACGACAGTATTGCAGCTTTGCATTTCTGACGACGGTTGAATGTGGCGAGAAACTCTTTGAGGATGTTGATTGGGGGATTAATTTCTCCCAATGTTGCGGAAGTAAAACTAGTCATTTTCAACTCCTTCTTCCCTTAATAGCTTTAACGCCTCAAGCCGCAAAGCTTCGAGCCTTTGTTTTTCTTGGGATGATACCTCGACCACAGCAGTTTTTAATTCATCTCTCTGCTTCTGTTTGAATTGCTCTGTGAGTTCTTGTAAAGGCACCTCAGTACGGTAATCAGGTCTAAATCCACGGCGACGATGCAGAAAACGGAAGTGACGTTTATCTTGCAGGGGCAGTTTGTTCCATACGGACGCATCCCACCCTGGTGGAATGTAGTTTACTTTTGAAGCTGGGAGTAAATTTTGTATTTGGGATTGGAGTAATCGTATAACTTGATCTTGTTTCTCAATTATCTGATTGTGCAGATCAAGTTTTTCAAGGATCGACGCAACTAGCTCATGGTTTTGTGATGCTAGCTCTGCCTCACGAGTAAGGAATGCAAAATAGCTTTGGGCTGCTGCTATTTCTGGCTTACGTGGGTCGCCATTCATCGCCGTAATGTAGCAGGCATATCTAGATAGCTTATAATCTTTGAGCGTTTCTCGAAATGCCTGAGAGTCCCCAATTTGCGCCATTTGGACGACGTTGGTAAAATGGTAGGATATATTTACTCCGGAATTATGAGCGCTAAAAATTGCTCTTTCTACAGTATCCTTAATTCTTTTCCAAGTTCGATATCCCATAGACGCTAGTAAATCTGTCGCCAACCAGTATTCGGTTCCTAATTCATCAATTTTTTTTAATTGGTCAAATGGGCTGGTATTGCCATCATTTACGGTAATCGAATTCATAATTCCTCCCTTACAAACGCATTAGAAAGTAGGGCGACGCTGCTAGTACAAGTCACCCCGTCAGGAAAGCTGGTTACTTTCATGATTAATGCCCGATTACCCCCACAGTTATTTGATGTGCGGAAGCAATAAATAGATTATCTATACATAGTATATGCAATATAATAACTGGTCAAGGCTGTGCATAAAATTGTATATACAGACCTGTTATGCAAAATCCCCCGATTCATCATCAGGGGATTCAGAATTAACTTTTAAAGTTTTACGAACGCGATTGCGCCATTGCCTGAGAAACAGAAGTTCGCCTCTCAGGCTGCTAATTCCCCCAGGACTTGCTCAACTTTTACTAATCTTTTCTCCAGTTCTTCAATCTTCTGAGATTCGTTCTTGTAAGGGGTTGCTAAATATTGCTTCATATATTCAATTAATAATTCTGTAGCAGAAGCATTATGTTCTCTTGCTTTCTTGATGAAAGCTTCCTTTAACCCATCATCAATTCGGATGTTCAATTGACCCATAGCATTTCCTATACTTTATCAGTCTATACATAGACTAGCTTTGTTTTTATGTCTATGCAATGCCTATACTTACTTATTAGAGGATAAGCAAGGCTTTTACTTCATTCTGTATATACAAAATCTAAAAATGTATTGACAATAAGCTAGCATATGTATATGCTTTATATATACAAATACTCATGCAATCGCGATCTCGCCTGGTAAGCAAAAGCGATTGCACGAGCAACCTTTTTACAGGAACTAGTATTATGCCGTTTATTGCCTACACGCAGCAAGTATTTAACCGCGATAAGTACGAAAAACTAATTGCTACAGACTTGAAAACGAGTCATGAAAGCAGTATTAGGACAGTTGAGATATCGTTTTACGACCATGAAATTTATGCTAGCGACAAATTAATAGCTAGCATTACCCATGACCATAGTGATTTTGTAACGCAACGCTGGGTAGTAGTAATAAATGATTTAGAAATTCATCGAGCAAATACTTGGATGAAGTGCTACGACTACATCATCTGGCATTACAAAAAAGGAACATTACCGAAACAACAGCAAGAAGTAGAGCCAGTTAATACTGATAACGAGCAGATGGCGCAGATTGCTACTGAATGTAAAAAGTTTGGATTTGAACAACGCAATGATCTGGGTATTTACTACAAAGACGTGAAGCTAGGTGAAGTTGGTTGCACTAACGATAAATGGTGGGTAGTAAGAGCATCATCTCAACATCAGCTGCAAGTGCCGTGTAATTCCATATCTGACGCAGTATGGTCTTTGTGGACGGTAGAAGTTTCTCCACTAGAAACCACGCAAATTACATCTACCCCCGATACAAACAACGGAAATTGCGAAGAATTATTAGATAAACCCTTCGATGAATTGATTAGCGAAGAATGGGAACGATTGAGAAAGTACGAACCGCTTCATAAAAGTAAGGCTTTGTTCTCTGTACTAAAACAATAAAGAACAGGGAATCACATAAACGGTGAAACAATCGCCTCTGTGGGTTCTGTAGAAAAAGTTTCCATTTTATTAAATCAACAATTAAGCTTTTGAAGGGTAATAACAATGTTCAAGAAAGCAACAAAATCGAACTTGAAGATAAGGCTCGCTTTAAGCGGAGCATCCGGTTCGGGTAAAACATACTCAGCATTATCAATAGCTTCTAATCTTGGTAATCGCATTGCTCTAATTGATACCGAAAGAGGTAGCGCAAGTAAGTACGCTGATTTATTCAATTTTGACACCTGCGAACTCACCAACCACCATCCAGCCAAATATATTGAAGCAATTCGGCAAGCTGAGGATATGGGATATGACATCATAATTATCGACTCGTTAACTCATGCGTGGTTTAGCGAACTGGAGATGGCAGGTGGTAGATTCGACGGATGGGCAAAAGTCCGCCCCTTAGAGCGTAAATTAATTGATGCCATGATTGGGTCAAGATGTCACATTATAGCGACGATGCGAAGCAAAACCGAGTGGCTGATAGAAGAAAATCAAAAGAACGGTAAATCTTCTTATAGTCCTAAAAAAGTAGGCACATCACCAATACAAGCAAGCGGCGTAGAATATGAATTTGATGTCGCCGGAGAGCTAGACTATACCCACATTTTGACCATTAGTAAAAGTCGCTGTCCTGCTGTTACCGATAAAACTTTTCTTAATCCTGGCAAGGAGCTAGCACTTGAATTCAAATCTTGGTTAGCGACAGTTGAAGAATCACAACCACAGACAACAGTAGAAACAGTTCCAGACACTCAAGACTTGCGAGTAAAACAAATTCGTACCCTACTTGATTATCCAGTTGAATTAATCAAGGAGTGGCTCCAATCCAATGGTGTTGAGCGTCCAAGTCAGCTTGATAACAATAAGGTTGATGAATTGGTCAAAACTATGTGTCTTGCTTGGGCTTCACCTCTGTCTGCTCATCCTAAGTACACTGCTGATTCTTATGATAAGAATGTGGTCAGAGCGGTTATTGAAGGTTATTCGGAAGTTGTCGCGGTACAGAATTGGATGAATGCTGTCTGTGAATCCAACCGTAAACAGAAGGAATTGAAAGCTGTGTAAAGTTTCTCTATCCGTGGGAGTTTCCGTGAGCGAAACTCCCTATCCTGTGTGAGATTTAACAACCTGCCTCTCCTTGTTTTATGAAACAAAATCAAACTCTTAATATTCCTCGTTGGTTAGCAAAATTTATCTTAAATGAAACAAAAAGCCAACCAAATAACCAACAGATATTTTTGGCAATATTAGAACCAATGTCACCTGAAGAATGGTGTAGAATTTGGATTCCCGTAATTCACCCAGATGTAGAAGCACCATACCCTGGAGAACGCAGTCCAACGGGTTATATGAAAGCTTCTATCATGACTTTGTGTAAGTTAACGGGTTACAGCGAGAGTACGGTGGAAGGATGGTTTTATGGTAAATCTTATCATCATACGCTGGGAATATTACTACGCTGTTTACACATATTATTCCAGTTTCAAAGAACCATAAAAATTTCAGATAAGACTTGATAACTTCAATCAAAAAAATCTAATTGGGGTTATTTTTTTAGCATCTAAATTACCCGAAATTTACAGGGATATTCCTTCTAATAAAGTAGCTTACGTTTTAATAGTAAACATCATAAATGTAGCGCAACTGCAATTCAACTCAATGTGAATGTAAGTTGCACGTCACTAACAGTTGAAAAACAATAGGGATAAACGTGCGTGAAAAATATTCAGCGACTTTATACCCAAAGTACATTAGCAACCCGGTGTAAAGTTAGCCTTCAAACAGTTAAGAACTGGTGTATGTGGGCGGGACTTACACCGCCCAAGAAAGCAACCTACTTCAGTTGCGATGAGTTGGAAGCTTTAGCTGACTTTTATATCGCTTACAAATTTCTGCGGGTACAACAAAATGCTTACATCGATTGTGTTCTAGGTATGGGGGGCTTAAAAAAATATATTGCTTCAGTACGGCGTATGAGTTTGCGTCAGTTTGTTACGGAGTTCTTAACCAAAGATGAAAAAGCTCACTTTTTAACGCAAATTTTAGTGGATAAATTAGAAGAGGAAATTGAAGATGATGAATTTAACTTTGGTGGCACAGCAGCTTGAAATTCCACTAGAGCAACTCAAATCAATCTGCCAGGTATTGAAAATTGAAATTATCAAAAACGCAGTTACACCAAACGATAAAGAAAAAATTCAAGAGTTTATCAGAGCGTGTAAAAATCAAGAAATAACCATAGAGCAAGGACTATTAGAGCTACAACAGCTACAGCGAGAAGCCCAAACTCAACAAAAAGCTTTAGGTGAAAAGTTTAACTTAGATGAATTTTTCAAGCAACGTATCGGTACTTCCCCTGAAGAATTAAATTCAGGGAGCTATCATTACGACTTATATCAGTTACTGTTGAAATCCCAGTCGATATCTCAGGTTGGCTACACACTATTTAGAGAAGCGTTTCTACGCCAAACTCAGGATCTAATTATGAATGGTACGGAAGCAGAGTCTATAAATAAAAATCAAACAGTTGCCGGTTTTGATAAAGCTTTCGATACTATCGAAACTCAGTTCGAGCAAAATTTTTTGGGGACATCGGTAAATTGGGGGGAGGAGGAACATCCGATGTTAGCAGCATCTCAAAAAGCAGCCCTACCTTCAACACAGGAAACGAGTACATCAACATCCCCGTCGTCGAAGAAGTAATTGAAGCTGCACCTAAATTAGCAACCGCAACTGTACAAGCAATCGCGCCGACAATCAATAAAGCCGTAGTTAATGACCGACAAATTATTACCGATTTTATGACTGAAGGGGGATTTCTTGCAACGACTGCGGCAATAACTACAACTTGTACCGTTGCAACAATTACTGTATGTGTTACCTCTCCACCAAAACCAGTTTTCTTCAAAATTATGCTTGGTGGAATTGGCGGGACTATTTTAGGAGGACTTATTGCAGTACTTATCTTAAGGCATTATAGAAAGGAGGTTTTGAGCAACCATGCAAATTCAAGATCAACAACCGAATTACCAAAACAATCAACTTAGTAAAGATGATTTTGATGACGTTTGGGTGCCAAATCCTCACGGACAACTACCTCAAAGTGCTGCAACATCCGGACTAATCAATATTATTAAGTCAGGAAGTTTAGATTCTTTACTAACTAATCCCTGGTTGATGTCGATTTTTGTGGCAACAGTAATATTGGTTGTGATTGCTGCGATCGCAACAACTCTTTCAGGTCAACGTTCGTCAGAAATCAACCCATCCCAAGAAGCTTACTCCGAACTTTTGCAAAAATCCCAGAATTTAGATGCAGCCGACAGCAACTTCAGGGAATATTTGACTCGTAATGATTACAGTTCCGGCTTAGTAAGCAATCCTGGTTTATTACAAGCTGTGGTGTTGGAAGCGAGCGCGAGATATAGTAATCGCATGATTGCCAGCCAAAACAATTCCCAAAATCCGGCTTACAACCAACACGAGGAAGTAATTAATCACGGTTCTGAAATTGAAGCACTAAAACGGATTAATCTTGGAGCATCAGGAAAAGAAGCAGAACTTAAATACGTTGACCCTAGCACGGGTTCTTGGGTAACTATTCCGATTGACTCAGCGGAATTAGCTGCCAGTGGTTTGGTTAAGCTCAATATTATCTCTAATAGCAGGAGGGAAACAACACAGCGGTTCAATTTGGTTACAATTGCCCAAAATACGCGACTATCTGTAGAAGAAGTAAAAGCCGCTATGTTAGAAGCTTTGCGTGTAAAGGGATTAAGTCCGGTTGCATCCGAACTTGAGAAGACTGATTGGTTTGGGAATAAAGCAAGTTCGGAGGATGCACAGATATCTGATTATCAGCAAGATAAACCAGAAACAACCCCCACTACTCGATCAATTGAGCAAGAGCCATTAGAAGATAAACCCTCACCAAAACTGAAAGGGGGTAAAAATGCCCAGTAAATTAATATTTGCACCTATACCTCTGCTATTAGGAAGTTGGATGTTCACTAGCAGCTTTAGCAGTAGCACCATCCAACAATCAGCAACACCATACTCCACCCAGCAGCAAGTTGTAGAAGTGGAAATGCCTGAACCAGCAAAATCTTTTCTACGATTTGGTGGTGCTGTCATTGCGTCCGCCGGGACATCAAGTTTAGTGTTTTGGGAGTTAGCTGATAAAAAGCAGAGTACCAAACAGAGACTTTTATTAGCTGCTGGTCAAAACTGTGTCCCGAATACAGTTCAATTAGTTAACAATTCTCAAGCAATGCCGCCATTACAAAACAATCAAGAACCACCGGCAAGTACCCAAATATCCAACCAAATCCAACAGCAGAGTGTTTCTGCAAAAGCTAAAAAATCCCCACTACAGGAAGTTCCAAATTTCTACCAAACAAGTGATATTGGTGCTTCAATATCTAATGATTATAATGCTGCAAATGGATTGAACCCGCATAGTAGCTCAGAAGAGAAATATGCCGAAGTTAAATCTTTAATTTACGAAAATACGGTGGGGATTGTTGGTAAGGAAAAAGGCAGCGGTAAAACCTCAAAACTTGGTTATTTGATTGCCGAACATATCAAACTTGGTCATTTGGTTTGGATGGTTAATCCTTTTGCCAAAGGTCAACAGTGGAAAGGAATCAAGGTTTTTGGACGCGGTTACAACTTTGTCGAAGCAACTAATGCTATACGAGAATTTACTCGCATTGCGTTTTGGAGAATCGCAGAAGCTGGCGATGAGACGAAGGAGTACGAACCATTTGAAGATTATCACCTGCATCTATCGCTTGACGAAATGTCCAATTATTCCAGCGAAATTGATGTGATTGACTCTACTGTGATGCCTAAATTCTGGGAAGCAGTAGTGCAATTTTTGCGGCAGGCTAATATGTCCGTTTCCTTTGCCAGTCATGGCGATACTCAGGCTATGTTAGGTGGTGCAAAAGCTCTCGCTGGTAAATCGCAAACTATTAAGGATGCGATTGTGTGGGTATATGCTCAAGCTATTACTGACACTAATGTAGAAGGTAATAAACGTTGTGCTGGTTGGGCTTATTTGATTCGCCCAGATGGGGGAGAAAGAGAAAGAACAAGAATAGAAATTCCGGCTTGGATGCAAGGCGCACCCGCAACTCGACTTGACGGAAAGGATAAATACAACTACGTCCAACTAGTTCAAAAATACTGTCCTCAGTATTTATATCTTCCGGTGAGTGCGAAAAAACCTTTGGCAGAAGAAGGTTCATCTATACCAACGGATACCGAACAGTTTCGCCAAAAACTAATTGAGCAAGAAGATATATGGGGTTCCGATGGAGATAAAACATAAACCGTTAACGAGAGAGCTAATGATTCGTGTCCGATACTTTAATTCATTAAATTAGGAGATAAAAATGACTAGAAAACAAGTGTACCGAAGAAATTTACCACAATTGGCTTCAAGCCATCAATTAGATACCAACGTGGTAGACACACATTATGAAGAATTTGATGACGGTTATAACGACCAATATTCCCATAACAATCAGTGGCATAACCGCGCCTATAATGCCGGACGCTACGCTAGGGGTGCTTACAATTGGGGTCAAAAATACAGCCGTGGCGTAACCCCAGCAATGGAAAATGGAGCAGGTGCTGCAATTGGGACTTTGGGTACTGTTGCCAATCATACCAACCCTTTTAAACCTTGGCGTTCATTTGCCTTTTGGAGCATGAGTATCGGTACTTTAGTTGTTGGCTCCTGGGTTACTCAATTCTTTTTAGGAGGACTAATTGCAACTCGCAATCCTCGACAATTACCGCAAAATACATCAACAGCAGTCCGATTCGGTCATGGCGTTGTAAATGCTGGTAAACCTGTCGCTAACGGTGTTTGGAATGGATTTGGTCAAGTTGCCACAGGTGCGGGAGATAGTTTAGATAAGGCTGTACGACTACAAACTGTTGAATCTAATAATTGGCAGCAATCACCTGTCGATGTGAAAGAGCAAAAACAGACAACTATCTTACCTTTGACTACTTGGACTGGGGATGGTGGATATCAATCTGTAGAGAGGAAATAGAAGGGAGAGAGTGAGAGAAAGAAAAATATTGTATTGAAGGTAAGTCAAAATGTTCAAAAAGTCAGATAAATTCCCTCACTCCTTCCCTCCTTCAACGCCACTTGCTACAACGGAGGGAACCTCCGCAACGCAGTGGCTCCTCCCTCGCTCTTCCTGGGTGAGGGTTCCTACGTCGAGTTTTCTTATTACCAGTACTGTGTTTGTTGTATTTGTTTTGGATATGGCGAGTCCTGGATATGCTTCGTTTGCTTTAATCCCAAATATGCAACCATTAATTGCAACGCTTACTAACGATATTCGTTCTGCTGTCATAAAGTTAACGCACTCAGAATCCTTACCCACTTCTACTCAAGAAACTCAACAACCTTTAGGACATGAAAATTGTCGAACATTATTAGATGCTTATAACAAGAATGCTAAATGTCATTTCAACCCGAAGAATTACTCAAACATCTCCCAATAGAAATTCAATATCAAGAAATAAAGGCATCTGAGGAAGCATATCGTAAATTTAGATTATCTCAAGCAAGAGGCCGTATTTGTTGTTTTGGGGTGTCTCTAGTAATGGCGATCGCAATTCTACATCCCTCAGTAAATCAATGGTTTGAAGCTAAATTTCAGTTAAACCGAATTGCTGGTATTAGTTTTTCGACAAGCCTAAATCAACCGAAAGAAGCTTCGGAAATAGCCGTTGCTCTTGTAGATTACGCACGCAGCCAAAACTGGGAGGTACGAACTGGAGAACGTCGCTATAACGTGTTTTATGTTCAAGGAATGTTTCCGTCAGGTGCCAGCAATAACAACACACCCAACCAATTTAACGATTCGCGGTTTTTAGTTGAAGTAAATCCGACTCCCAGACTGATTGGAGCTTGGGAGGCATCTATCGAACCGGGGAATCATTATACTAAGCAGCCGATGAATAGTGATGGTGCAGCACAAATACAAGTTCCCGGACAGTATAAAGCTTGGCGTATTGGAAAACATAAAGGTCGCGAGATTGCCTTAGTTCAGGTTGCACCAGTAAATATAATTCGGGATTTCAATCGTAACGGCAAGGTTGACGAGGGAGATAAACAAGAATATTCATTAATTGGGGCTAATCAGCATAGTGGAAGCGACCAAAAGTTTGTTGATAATGCAAGCGCTGGATGTCCTGTAGGACGTACATCAGTAGGGCATCAAGAATTTATGAGTTATTTGCAACAAGACATAGATTATCAAGCAGATAATAATTTCATATTTTCAACTACTTTTATTTCAGCTAAAAACTTAATTTTTTAATATTTGATAGGAGAAAAACTATCCATGAAAACAAAAAAATATCTTAGAGCAAGTGATTATTATTCGTACATTAAATCCGATGCTTGGAGAAGTAAGCATTATTACTGGCTAAAACAATCTGGCAATAGATGTTCGATGTTTCCGTGGATAAGAATAGGCAAATATGCTACTAGAAAATATGGTAAATACAATATGCATCATACAGGGGTCGGCTATCGGCATTTAGGACATGAGGAATTAGGTAAAGACGTACTTCCGCTTTGCCCGTTTGCTCATTGGTTAATTCACGGTGGAAATATGAAAGCGAAAGCGCCTTGGCAACCCAGGGTAAGCGCATCTTAAAATGTATATGAAAATACAGATTATTTAGCAAAAAGATGGGTGAAATAACAAATTTGAGTATGAAACATCTCAAGTAGTACGCTGATAATCAAAGCCTCTATTTTTGATCAGGGATAATCTCGTGGCATCCGGTTTTAAATCTCCACAAAAAAAGACTAAAAGCTCCAAAGCTTTGAGTATAGCTTCGGCGACCTTATTAACAGAAAAAATAGGAGAGATTTTTAGTGAAGTGGAAGACCCGCGTGTTGAAAGGACACGTGTCCACTTGTTAACAGATATTTTAGTTATCGCAATACTATCAGTAATTGCTGGAGGTAAGGGCTGGGAAGATATGGAAAATTATGGAGAAAGCAAATATGAATGGCTCTCCCAACTTCTAGTTTTACCGGAGCGGTATCCCAAGTGCAGACACTTTCCGTCGAGTATTTGAGCGTATCAATCCAAAAGTATTTGAGCAATGTTTTAGATGTTGGGTCGAATCAATCGTTGAAAAAACAGGAGCGCAGGTAATTCCAAGGGAATGGTAAAACCATCAAAGGTTCTTATGATAGAGTTTTGGGAAAAACAGCTTTGCACCTGGTCAGTGCATGGTCAAGTCAGCATCGTCTTGTTTTGGGACAAGTTAAAGTAGCTGATAAATCAAACGAAATTACTGCAATTCCGGCGCTACTAGAATTATTAGACATTGCAGGATGCATTATCACAATTGATGCAATGGGAACACAAACCGCAATTGCATCTCAAATCAAAAATGCCAACGCTGATTACATTTTAGCGCTTAAAGGGAACCATCCTACACTTCATACACAAGTAAAAGATTGGTTTGAACAACATTTAATCAAAGGCTTTGAAGGAATTACCCATAGTTATGATAAGCGGATAGAAAAAGGGCATCACCGCACTGAAAAACGCCAAACTTGGTGTGTTCCTGTTTCTCAACTACCGCTCCTACACAATCATTCGGACTGGGTTGGACTAAAGTCTGTAGTTATGGTGAGTGCAGTCGGCGGTGTCGGTTTCCGTCCCGTCGAACTGCCGAACCCGAAGGGTTGTCCGTGTGAGACATCTGTGGAACAAAACAACCCGTGAAGTGCAGTTTTATCTGACTAGTCTCGATTGCAATGCTTGCAAGTTGGGGCAGGCGATTCGCTTGCATTGGAGCGTTGAAAACGGGTTGCATTGGACTTTAGACGTTACCTTCAATGAAGACGCTTGCCGCGTCCGTAGTGGTCATGCTCCACAAAATTTGTCACTGCTGCGTCGAATTGCAATTAACGCATTGAATTTGGAGCAATCGTTAAAGCGCAGTAATCGTCAAAAGTCCAATCGAGCGGCTATGGATAACAACTATATGTTAACGATTCTGGCTGCTTGTTTATCTCACAACCATAATGATACCTTAAAAGCCTGTTGTCAATAGGGTTTGAGGTGCGCTTACCCTGGGAGTGTAATAAGAACCAGTAGTTTTGCGATCGCTCCCCAAAGCTAAAACAAATTCATGCATCCCATGACGTTTTCTTATCTGGGGATGAAAATCCAATAAACTCTCATAAACACTTCCTAATTCCTCTACATCCAAAGCTGCATAATTCACCCTTCGCAATTGTCCGGCTTTTTCGTACAAAGATAAATGCCGAATCGCTTGCAATAAATCGTAATTATCAATGGCACAATTATCTAAATCCACGAGAGTATTGCTACCAAATAAATCCCCATTTAACGGTGATAAACCCAATAACTTTCCTCGCCAATTTTCATCAAATAGCATAAAGGTTACTCGCAAACCTTGCCATAAATCTTGAAAACCTTCCCGTCGCCATTTCGGACGCTCTGCTAACATCCGCAGCCGTTCAATGCTGTAATATTCTTGATAGATGCGAGTTTTTTCTGGAGAAGCTAAATCTTCCGCTTCTACAAATAATAAGTTACGCGATTCGGCAACCATTAAAAATAGTAACCGATAAATCAACAGTAATAATTGACGATAATAATCCAGTTCGTAGTTGCGCTTCTCTACGAGACGCTCCGCGAACAGCGCATCTTTCCCCGAAATAAACTTCTCTCGCAAACTTTCATTTTGGGGATGTTGGAGAAAACCCGTACCCAAAAGTTGCAGCGCTTTTTCAACTCCATCTCGCAGTCTATCCCTAACTCGTCCGCCTTGTTGAATTGCTTCTTGATGATAAAATTCTAAAAGGCATTTATCCCCATCATCCATTCCTTCAGGTAAACGGGAACGGTGAAAAAGTCGATAAAATAAACCAAATTCCGCAAAGTTTTCCCCATTCAGAATTTGCTCTAAGTCAAATTCGATATAGGTAAGCCGCGTCATCAAGGAAGTATCCCGCAGCAAACGCCAACATAAACCGTTAGTAACAACAGCCCATAAATGTTCTGTACGGTTGAGATATTCCTGTACCAGCGCGTGTGCCGATAACCTGGGATTACCGCTGGGTGGGCGTTGTTCTAACTTTACCCCACAACCAACAATGTGAATGGGTGGTTTATTCTCTCCCGTCTCCGCACGGTGGGAAATTGCATAGGTTTGTCCTTCTACTACCTCGGCTTTGGCTACGTAAACCGGGTTATATCCCAAACTCCGTAGTAAAGGTACTGCCCACTGTTCGCGGGTAATAGTTGTTGCTGTATCGTTCTCCTTTAATCTTGCCAAAGCCCGTTGAAAAGCCGCCCAATATATTTTGGCATCACCCCAAGCTGTAGCAATTTCATCTGCTAGTTTATCAGTTTTCTCAAAACCAAAATCTTCTGATGATTGCCCTTTTATACCGCCAGCCAGCAATTCGGTTGTCATATCCGGAGCAATCAAATTACCTTCAATTTGCACTCCAGCTAAATTAATACCCGCGATACTCATGATTTCTTCCTTCCACCCGGTTGCAAAATGTAAATTCCTAAAATATCCATCGGTAACTATGGCTTGACGCGGATTTTCCCTTCTTTAGTAATTTGACGTACCCGCCGATGTGACTGCAAAAGCAACTCGGAATGCTCAATTGCAAAGTTTTCTAAAGCTGGCTGTATTTCCTCAATCCTCTCCAGAAAATCCGTGATTTCTACTTGCTTCATTTCTGGAATCACATCCCCCGATGGCTTCGCTGAAGTTAAAAGTGCGATCGCATCTTCTGGTGAAAGCCAATGCGGATGAGATGGGCTACCCGTAAATCCCACCACAGCACATTCTTCCGCGAGTAGATTTTCCTGCTTGGCACTAATCTAGTAAATGCCGTAAGCGCAACAGTAAAAGCGTTGTCCGTTTTTCAACTGCATCAGTTTTGGTAAACCCACATCTAGAAGCCACAGCATCAGCAGGATTTTCTAAAGTTGTTTCCAAAATTTGACGCGCTAAACCCGCAACCAAATCATGATTTCGTCCGATATATTCCACACCTTCAGGTGCGGGTGAGATAAAAGTAATTAAACGCGGCTTATCTCCCAAAGTTGGCTGAAGAAAATTCGGTATTGTTGGTAGCAGCCATTGCTGGTTTTTCTTGCCAATCAATCCACAACTGTACCTTTCACAAGCTTCCCGCACAAACCACTCTACGTCTGCTTGGGAACCCAAAATGTTATCGGATTCAATTAATTCTTGCTCGACTTCGGCTGGTTTAATGGTGCGTTGAACAAAACGGCTACGATTAAGTTTTTCTCTTTCTACGGCTTTATCCCAATTTTTGTGAACCTTGTCTATGGGAGATTCATTTTCATCAAGTAAATCCAACAAAGATAACTGTACTGCATCGGTAGCGCGATCGAACAAAGATTGAAATACCGATTCCGCCACCGTGTTACTATTCATCGGTACGGGAACTGTAACTCCCAAAGACTTGTGAATTTGTACCGCTTTGCGAATTAATACATCTAGCACCGCTCCATCTACGGGATTATCCCGACCGTAAATCAAACAGCATTTTACCTCAATTGCAGTTTGCCCGTAACGGTCAATACGTCCTTCTCGTTGCTCCAAACGGTTGGGATTCCAAGGTAAATCGTAATGAACAACAGCACTGAAGTGTGACTGTAAGTTTACCCCTTCACTCAAACAATCAGTAGCAACCAGCACTCGTACTGGATAAGATTTTAACTCTTGTAAACGAATTTCTCGCTCATCCTCAGAAAGTTCTCCAGTAATCGCAATTACCCGTATGCCATTATTCTCGCTGCTTTTAACCTTCCGCTTTTCTAACTTCTGCTTCAAAGCATCAGCAACATAATTCGCCGTGGCAATATAACGACACCAAATAATCGGATTACAACCTGACTCCAGAAGAGATTCAACAGTAGCAATACAACATTTTAACTTCTCGTCTTTACTACCCTTCAAATTTTCCGCCGCTTCCACAAAAGACCTAATTTTGCGACGTTCGGTATCACTATAACTAAGCGATCCTTGTTCCAATACCACAGTAGGAGGTGCATCAACTGCTCGTTCTTGCTGCGTGGAATCATAAACATAGGCACCCATGATTTCTTCATCCAAAGCAGAAAATTCTACCCCATCCCTTTTACTAGCCTGCTTGCTCAAAGTTGCTACAGCAGCCGCAGGTGAAGACATAACACAGCGAATTAAAGCCAAAGCAGACCAATATCTTCCCCTTCGCTGGGCATAACTCATATCTTCATTGGTCGTTTTGACCAAACCACGCACAAAATTGTATACAGAATCAAATAAATCCCGATATTCCGGCGATAATTTGTAGGCATATTCATCCGACTTTCTTTGGGGAAAATGCGTTTCATCTCCCAACCAATGCTTAACATCTACCCGTCGTCGCTGCACAAAATGATTGGATAGTTGCTCGCTCTGCTTTTTAGTTAAACTATCGAACTTAAACAGCGCAAATTCCGGTTGAAGTAAACCCACAAGCGACAAAAAAGAATCTTCAATACCGCTATGAGGAGTAGCAGTCAGTAAAACTAAATGTTGATTGGATTTTTGAGATATTTCCTCTACCAGTTGGTTTCTTTGCTGCTGCGATGAACTGTTATTACCCCGGTGCGTACAAGTATGCGCCTCATCTACGATCGCAAAATCCGGACAATGAGTAATAAAGCTAGCACGTCGTCGTTCAGATTTCGCATAATCCAAACTAACAATCAAATGACGATAGTAACCAAAAATATGATTGTCACCAGAAGGTAATCCGCGTTCCAACTTTGCCACCGTACCCGAACGTACCACTACAGCATCAATAT
This sequence comes from Rivularia sp. UHCC 0363, assembly GCF_034931125.1. Taxonomy (NCBI): domain Bacteria; kingdom Bacillati; phylum Cyanobacteriota; class Cyanophyceae; order Nostocales; family Rivulariaceae; genus Rivularia; species Rivularia sp. UHCC 0363. The sequence continues at coordinate 65,730 of NZ_JAYGHM010000039.1, forward strand.
GAAACTTTTCCTGCAATTCTTGCTGCCATTGGTCGCATAAATGAGGAGGGCACAGCACCGCAATCCGCTTGACTTCACCGCGATCGAGCAACTCCCGTGCAATTAGTCCAGCTTCAATAGTCTTACCAATACCCACATCATCGGCAATCAGCAAGCGTACAGTCTCCAACCTCAAAGCCATTAATAACGGCACCAACTGATAGGGACGAGGGCGCACCGATAAACGTCCCAAACAGCGAAAAGGTCCCGCACCACTCCGCAACAGCAAACGTGCAGCATTCATCAATAGCAATGCCGCAGTATGGTCTTGAACTTGCTTAGGGTCGGGCGACGGAAAAGTTGCCTCTTCAATCTGCTCTACCCCCAACTGCCAATAAATACCAGCAATTTCATCTTCATTGCCACTCAAAGGACGCAAACGGATAATCTCCTCAATTTCTGAGGGCAAAACTACCCATTGGCGATCGCGACAGCTGACTATGGAACCTGGCGTGTAACTAATGGTATCTGTCATGCTAAAAGCTAGACGTAATAAAACCTATCAGCGTAAAGGTACATACTACCTAAAAAAACAAGCTAAATTAGGGTAGTAAAACTTTACTACTGTAAATAAGGTATTAAGAATCCTATTAGTTATATCAGTAATATTACTAATTAGCACTAATGATTTATAGAATTATTGTGTGATTAGAGTCACATTTATAGTCAAATAACTTTACTAGCTGTTGATCGAATACGAAAAATGCTCATGTGAATAATATTGAAACGAGCGATAAATCTAACTCCGAGTCATAAAAATGAATAATTTAAACAACTCTCCACCTAAATGGTAAAGCTGTAATCATTACATAAAAAGATTTTCACCAGATTATCCTAAACCGGATAATCTGGTTGTGCGATTAATAAACTCACTTAAAGTCACCTATCGCATTATGCTCTTGCCAAATTCAAAATCTACAGGTATACGGCATATTGCCGTATATAATATAAAAGTTAATTAACTCTATGTAATCTATGAGCAACACTAACGTTCCAAAATCAATGGCTCGAAGAAAGTTGCTCGCGTGAACCTGGAAATAAAAGCTTTATGAAAGAAATCCGGCAATTTGTAGGGAGTAACCTTAACAGATGTGGTTAATGAAGAGCGTTAAAGCTATTGCTTATAAATTTATCGAACAGCAACAAAATCTGAAGCTGAGTAAAGAAGATTCAGAAGCTTTTTTTGAAGCGATTTTAAACTCTTCTCAACCATCAGATGCATTGAGGAAAGCAACTTCACGTTATAAACAAGTGATAGAAAATAATGGCATTAACGATTGAACTGCGAGCAGGAAAAGAAGCATAACCTTCGGCGTTTACTAGCGGGAATGATAGCTTAAATTGTATTCAGCAAGCCCTAATTACCAAAAATTCAAATATTCTCAATTTGAAAACCACGGGGACTTTTCAAAACAAAAATATCATTTTCTTTAAATAAATCTCCCATACAAACAATAGGTAATCTTTCTTGATAAGCAATGATAGCTAAAATATAATTATGGTCTTTCAGTTCAGCTTTTATTTTGCGTAATTTATCAAATACTGGACAAATAATTGTAATTTCACCGCTCAATTTATATTCGTGAGGGGTTGCGATTTGTGTGACAAAACCTTGTAGTTTTAAATTCGGATAATTATTAATAAAATCGCTTAAAATTTCAAGTTGAGAAAGATTTTCTGAAGCTGCTAACGTTTCAATCGCTTCACGAATTCTTGGAAGATAATCTCTTACATTTTTTGTATTTGGCAGCAAGATTTCAAATAAGCCGCACCTACGGTGAACACCTTCTTCTACTACTTGCTTGTGCCAAATTGTAGCATTATCAAGAAATTGTCCATCTTCATACCAACCGTGAGATTGCAAATAATCCCTCAGTTGTTGTGGTTCTATATTTTTAATGATTTGGGTATCTTCTACTGTGAATTTCATGGTTGTATTCCTTGACCAATATCTTGCATTATTGACTCAAGAGCAGTAACTGTAAATTGATTATTTCTTGGTATGGTAACAGTTACAGCCGATGTATTTTGTGTTTCCGGCATTCCTCTGAGCGATAACCAATAACCGCAATATCTCATACAAAGTTCTTGTTCTGATTGTTGCACCCACTCCTCTAAGTTATCGGGAAGTAAAACTACAATTAAGATTCTTGGAATGACAAAATCAATCATTCGTAAATCATCGTAGTTTTTCAACTTCAAAGGATAGCTGATTGCGTTATCCTTCATAACATCCCTTGATGTAGATTTTAACTGTAATTCCAACCGAGGCGCACGGATACGTCCTATTATACCTCTGGCTGCTATGCCCCAGTCTACGCTGTCGTCGTCTACGGCTGGTTTGTAGAGAGAATAACCTGCAACACTGGTGACGGCTTGAAGATATGCGTTGCTAAATTGTTCTTTCTGTTGGCTGATTTCCACTGAATATCGTGTTTATTTCTAATGCAATATTGAGTTTACACTGCATTTGACTCAAAATTAATCGGTTTTGAATTTACAAAAACATCCAGAAGGGGGACTAATTTCATCTTTAGTCCTCGTGTCACACTAATTAGAAGGAAGACTGATTTTACGATTAGTCCTCGTGTCAGTAGGAATGGGGGTAAAATGGGGGTAAGAGAGTGTGAAAAGGGTGAAAGTACTGTAGTGGCGTGGTTGAAGTCAGACTGAAAATCCTCGTGTCACCAGTTCAAGTCTGGTTCCTGGCATACAATACGAAACCCCCAGCAGAATACAGCTTCTGGGGGTTTTTTAATGCCGCAAAAACCCCGTTTCAGCGATTCGAGGGGTGTAAGTTGGGTGTAAATTTACCCCCACGTTGGACATTTTTGGGCGAGGTTGGACAATTTATTGGGGTAAAGTTAGGGTAAATCAGAGCGCGCTGATTCCAAGTCCAGCAAAGGCAATAGAGAAAACCAGCGATCGCATTTTCTCTTTGTCTTCACTTGTAAATCCAGGAGTCACTTGTGGGTTCTCAACGTAAAGCCTCAAAAGGAACTGTCCAAATTAAAACTTCAAATGAGCGCTTGCAACTCGTTTTTAGTTTTGGGGGTAAACGTCATTATTTATCAACGGGTTTTACCGATACCAAAGCCAACCGCAAGCTAGCGGAGATGAAGGCTAAACAAATTGAGTTGGATATTCTCTGCAATAATTTTGATATCACTTTGGTTCGGTACAAGCCGGAATCGCAGCAAGCCATCTTTACACCATCGGCAAACAGCGAGAAGTCACCCGTCGAACCTTGTCCAGAAAGTTATGCTTCTTTAGCTGATTTGTGGGACAGTTATACCGAATATAAGCGCTCAAGTTTATCTCCTAGTACTTTGGCAAAGGATTACAAGAAAATTTACCGTTGTATTAACGTGCATCTGCCAGTGAAGACTTTAGATAAAGCTGTAGCGATTCGGGATTGGTTAATTGCCAATAGAAGCCCGTTATCTGCCAAAAAAATACTGACTCAGTTTTCGGCTTGTTGCAATTGGGCTGTGAAATCTCAATTGATTGAGGCTAATCCTTTTGCGGATATGGCGAGCGATATTAAAGTACGACATGGTGATTCCGAGGAGACGGATATTAATCCTTTTAACGTTGAGGAGCGCGATCGCATTATCCAAGCATTCAAGGAAAATCGATATTACACTCACTATGCATCGTTCATTGAATTTCTTTTCATGACGGGCTGCCGCCCATCTGAAGCTGTGGGTTTGCAATGGAAGCATATAAGTAATGACTTTACTCAGATTCGGTTTGAGCAAGCTGTAGTGATTTCTGAATCAGGATTAACTTGCAAACCAGGTTTGAAGACGCAGAGGAAGCGACTTTTTCCAATTAATAACCGCTTGGCTATGTTCTTAAAATCAATCCAACCTGCTGATGTGTCGGGTGAAACTAAGGTTTTCCCTTCGCCTGAAGGTAAGTGGATAGATGTGCAAAACGTGAGTAGAAGGGCTTGGAAGACTGTGCTATCCATGCTTGATGGTGTTGATTATCGGAAGCTTTACCAAACCCGGCATACATTTATTACGATGGCTTTGAAGAATGGAGTAGATGTAAAAGATTTAGCCAAAATGGTAGGTAATTCACCTGAGATTATTTACCGACATTATGCGGGGCAAAGTCGGGAGCTTTTCTTGCCGGAGTTTTAGGATTTAATTGGCGATACTTACTATTGGATATCTACTCAAAAAAAGAAGTTTAATAGTAAGTATTACCTTCTTCACTTTAATAGTTACAGAAATTTTCTGCTTTGATGAAAGGTAAATTGTCAGGTTTTTCAACAGAAAGGCTTTTTCGTTTTTTAAATGCTGTCTTGTTGCGATATGGAAATTGTAGTTAAGAGTAAACAATCTAATTAGTCGGGCGAAAACAAAAGTTTGTATTGATTAATAGATTAATAACTATTACATTCTTCATAATGGAAAGGAATGGAATATACACTTATTTTAAATCACTTACCAGTATCCTCAAGCTTTTCGTTTGTTACGTTTTTGATTACTAACTAAACTAGCATGATACAAATCAATCGCTCTATGATGAGCAATTGGATCTTGACGATTATGGAACCAATCTTGAATAAGCTCTAAATTATATCGAATACAACGGCTATTCAATTTGATCCAATGGGTTCCTTCAATCCATGTCCCATCTAAACGATATTTTTTAAGTGTAGAAAAGCTCATATTTAGTCTTTCTGATGCTTGCTGCTTTGTAACGAACTGGAACATCATCGTAATCCCTAAAAATATATTTTTGTAAATTTTCACAAAGCCATAATATTTCTCACTGGGTTCACAAAAAATAGTGAATTGAGTTACATAAGGTTATGAAAAATAGCTGCTCACTATTTAGACATAGTTATTTTTTATCAGCAATTATTTTATAGCAAAAGAAAAACTATTATCTTAAAGCTAGTGGCATAGCCTTTTATGCTCAAATAATTAGTAGGGAGTATATTCAGGCATTTAATCCCGGATTTATCTATCACTATAGTGATAGACATTTTTATTACTATAGTAATAAATCTCTTTACGCCACAAGGGAAATATTGATTAGCAGAATTTGAATGAGAATTACGTTAATAACGTAAAAAGCTTATCTTACAAAAAATTAGAAGAGGCACAACTGCGAATGTACATAGCTATCAGATATAATCATGAACCATTCAACTGATAATTACTTTCTAACAGACCCAGAAGAATTGAAGTTTATATCTGATGTTGTAAATCAAGTATTGGAGGCGAGGCATCATCTAGTCGATATTAAGGATTTACAAGCAGCTTTAAAGGAAGTTAGTTTAGAACATGGTAAAGAAATACAAATGAATTTAGTCTTTGAGGAAAATCAACTGGCTGGATTCAACTTTTCTTTCGCAAACGAACCTAGTAAGACAACTGACACTATTCCTTTTGACCAGCAGCAAATCAATATTGAATCCGAAAAAGGAAATATTATCTCTTACGAACAAACAACAACGATCGCTGCAACAGAATCGGAAAATAATCTAACAAATTCTTTTTCTTCACCTTTATTTTTGATGGATTACTTAGTTGGGGAATACCGAAGGTCGCAGTTATCAGTTTTTGGTTAATTTTAAGTTGGTGGTTTGTGACGGGGAAAGACCCGGATAAATATATTAATCGTTTTCGCAAACCCAAAGGTAGCAACTGGATTATCGGTGGAGCAATGTATGTGTCTCCCTTACTTTCTCGGAATATTAGGAAGCAGCTAAAGAAGGCAGGGGGCAGGGGGAAGAAAAGTTATTCTTAAATAATTGATGGTGACAATTATTTGTTTATGGGAAATGCCTTATTACAATGAAAACTTATATTCCTTCAATAAATTCTATCAACCAAGACAATGGAAAGTCGCAATACATTCCCTTTGAGAACGAACTCGACCTCTGCTGCATGGTTCGCATTGAAAGGGATAATCGTAAAATAGGAGCATTTTTACTCAACCAAGGTGATATTAAAGATGAAAACCAATTCCAAGTAGTTTTTGCATTCCAAATCAGAGGTATCCACAACCAACTTTACCCAGAAGAAATATCATCAGTATCGGCTTCTGTTTCCGAAGCGATGAAATCTATTCTTCCAGGAGAAAAATGTACGTTTCTTCTAGGACGGTATTCGGATGACTCTGCAAGACTTGAACATCTCAACAATCTTGCCGAAAATTGTTCCTTAAAACTACCAGCTATATTAATCCGCAATGAACAAGCAAGAGTACAAGAATTAACTCGTAAAGGAGCAAGGTCAACTTGGCAGCAAATAGTATTCTGTACCTGGACTGTAGATAAATTTGGAGAAAATAAAACTGACCCTTTATCCAAATTAATACATTACACGGGTAAAGCAGGACGTTTTTTATTAGATAACGTTACCGGACGTATATCACAAAGGCAAGAACAACTTCTCAATGTCTTATTGATGAAAGCCTATACCCAAGGATTTATTCAATGGGAAATGCTGTTTAATACAAAAGCGGGATTGGAACTTACACCACTTGACGATGCACAATTATGGTCATGGTTGTGGAGCAGATTTAATAAATATGAAGCACCACCGATTCCTCAAGTTTTAGTTATCTCAGAAGATAAAGATAGCGGTATTAAATTAACGGAAATTCAAAATTCCCTCAAACACTCCACAACTATCTTGATTTCTGGAGAAAAAGGTAGAAGTTCATGTCCGGAACATCGTCAATGTACGAACCGCGTTTATGTTAAAGATAAAGTATGCGGTGTTTTAACAATGGTAGATACCGTAATTGCATGGACGAGTGCAAAAGAACAAATCGCATGGATGTGGAAAGTCTTGAGCGAAAATCACGTCCGAGATACCGAAGTATGGGTAGAAATTTCAGGAGCTAATCGTTACTTGACTGAAGATAATCTTCATCGTCAAGCGAAGCAAACCAAAGCTGCTAGGGAACGAGCATTATTTAAAGGAACTGGTAGAGATGTAGGTGCTGAAATTAAGCAGGAGGAAAGCTTTGATGCACAGAAGAAATTGTATAAAGGTGCTGTTCCTCTCAACTGTGCAGTT
>NZ_JAYGHM010000040.1:0-38515 GCF_034931125.1 Rivularia sp. UHCC 0363
GATTAAGTTAGTCATAGAAAATGAAGATAAAGCCATACAAGAAGCCAGGGAGTTAATTACTAGAACCAGCCAGGAAATTGATTCAGTACAAAAACAGCAACAATTATTACAATTAATTGAGACAATTTTAATTTATAAATTACCCAGCATGGATATCAAGGAGATACAGGAAATGTTCGGATTAAGCGATTTAAAGCAAACACGAGTATATCAGCAAGCATTTGCAGAAGGAATAGAAGAAGGAGAACTTAGAGGAAAGCTACTAGCAATACCACCAATGTTAGCTGCTGGATTGACTGTGGAACAAGTAGCACAAGCGTTAGCTTTAACAGTCGATGAGGTGAGAAAAGTAAGCCAAGAACAAACTGCTAAATAGGGCAATTGCATCTTTAGCCGAACATTATTAAGCCACCCTCTAAAAACTTAGAGAGCGACTAAAACTGAATCAAAAAAAAATTATCGTAGCGGTATTTTATTGATTTAACTATCAAAGCGTGAGAGCAAGGTCGGACGAATTAACTGAACATTCACTAGAAGGTAAACTAGATTTGTCTCTTTTTTGATGCATATTAGACAATTTGTTAGATATTGCTTCCGTCAAAGAATGAGTATTTGGTAAGGCAGATGCAGGCATTTCTTGCCAACAGGTGGGGCAAAACCAATAAGTATGATTATGGCTGATGTGGGATAAAAGTGTATCTTGACAGCAAGGACAGTAATTCATGGTTTTTACCTCTATTTGAGATTATTTTAGGAACACAAAAGTTTGGGGGATTTTGCCGATGAATATTCATGCTTCTAATATAAACTGTAAATGTGAGAAACTTGTGAGTAAAGTACAGAATTTATAACTACGAAGAACGCTGACTGCAAAGAGAAACAAAGCTCAAATATAGCCCGATCGCCGATAAATGACCTTAACTAAACTTAATACTCACAAAATCCTCATATTGTTGGTCTATAAGAGAGACAGTTATCAATTCTCATAGGACTACTATCATGTTTAAGAGAATTCTTGTTGCAGTCGATAATTCAGTTCAAAATCAAATGGTGTTTGATGAAGCTGTATCTTTAGCAAAAACAACAGATGGAAATTTAATGTTGCTGCACATTTTATCTCCACTTGATGAACAATACACTGACCCTTTGTTTTTACAGCCAAATGTTCTTTATCCAGAATTGCAGCCAAATAATAGTAAGTATGCCAACGACTGGGAGAAGTTGAAAAATAATCGACTCAATTGGTTGCGATCGCTATGCGAACAATCGACGCAATTAGGAGTTGAAACAGAATTTTCTCAAAATATCGGCGAACCATGTCAAATGATTTGTAATATGGCTCTGAATTGGGAAGCGGATGTTATTGTTATTGGTCGTCGGGGTCGTCGAGGAATAAGCGAATTATTCTTAGGTAGTGTTAGTAATTATGTACTTCATCATGCTCCTTGTTCGGTGTTAACAGTACAAGGAATAATTCATCAGGTCAACGAAGCAACTCGAACACAAGTGGAGGTGACAAGTAAAGTTTGAATATATTCCATCAAAAATTAAATATTATAAAGCTTTATTAATGTAGAGACGCGATATCTAAAGTGTCTCTACAATTAACTGTTAAATGCTTCTGGGAGGAGTTTGACTTCGATAAAAATAGATTCAGTAATAGGGAAAGAAGTAGTTTGCTTAAAAAAATCGCCAAATCAAAACGTTTTTAGAGAGCTACAACTAATGCATCAAGATCAAATATCTGAGTTACCTATTGTGGATGATAAAAATAATTTATTGGGAGTTGTTGAAGACAAAAATTATTACAAGTTTTTGCAGAGCGAGATAATATCATGGGTATAGGGCAAAATGAAATTAGCTTCAAACACGTAGAACCGGGATGCGAAGCGGCAATTACAGATATTTCGGCAGCGGAAGCACAAATTAAATTTGATGCCAATATTTTGGCTCATGTCAGCGATGCAGTGATTGCTGTTGATAACGAACATAAAATTATTTATTTAAATAAAAGAGCCGAACATCAGTACAATATTAATGCTGCGGAATTTATTGGACGCAGTTTAGAAGAAGTTTATAAATATAGCTGGCTGAATTCACAAGACAACCAGGTAGCAAAAGAAAGTTTATCTGCAAATGGTTGGTGGCAAGGAGAAAATATTCATACTAAATTAAATGGAGAAGAAATTTATGTCGAGTTATCCGTTTCCTTTCTAAATAATAATCGCGGTGAAAAGATTGGTTTGCTGGCTGTAATTAGAGATATAACCGATCGCAAACAAGCTGTAGAAAAATTACGTCAAACTGAAGCTTTGCTGCAAGAAGCGCAACGAATTGCTAAAATCGGTAGCTGGTCTTGCGATTTGACTACGGATGAAACTTGGTGGTCGAAACAGTTTTATCGATTTTTTAGTTGTGAACGCAATAACACAACTCCTAATATTAAAGATATCCATCAATTTATTTATCCAGAAGATAGGGAACGGGTAAATCTGCTGATTAGAAATGCTATCGAGCAAGGTATTCCCTATGAAACTGAGTTTCGATTTCTACATACTGACGGAACTATTGGTTACGCATTTTCCTGTGGAAAAGTAGAACGTAACGCAATCGGAAAAATTGTCCGTTTTTACGGTATTTCAAAAGATATCAGCAAATATAAACAAGCTTTATCCGCGTTACAAGAAAGTGAAGAACGATTTCGCATGATGGCAGATACAGCCCCCGTACTGATTTGGATGGCTGGATGCGACAAACTTTGCAATTATTTTAATGCCGTGTGGTTAGAGTTTACCGGACGCACTTTAGAGCAAGAAATCGGTAATGGTTGGGCAGAAGGGGTTCATCCAGACGATAGAGAGGAATGTGTAAAAGTTTACTTAGATGCTTTTGATGCTCGTCAAGCGTTCTCAATGGAATACCGTTTGCAGAATTGGAACGGTGAATATCGCTGGATTTTGGACAAAGGGACTCCCAGATTTAGTTCAGATGGAAGTTTTGTTGGTTATATTGGTTCTTGCATAGATATAACCGAACGTAAACAAGCGGAAGAAAAAATTGTTCAGCAAGCTGAGTTGCTCGATGTTGCTACAGATGCAATTCTGTTAAGAAGTTTATCGGGAATAATTTTATACTGTAACCAAAGTGTAGAAAGAATGTATGGTTGGACGGCAGAAGAAGCTATAGGGAAAAGTGTGAACGAGCTTTTATATAAAGATTTTTCGGAGGAATTACAGGAAGCGCATCATAAAGCCCTGCAAAATGGTTCGTGGGAAGGTGAGTTAAGGAAAGTTACCAAGCAAGGTAAAGAAATTATTGTTGCTAGTCGCTGGACTTTGATCCGAGATCGAGCCGGACCGAAATCAATTTTAAGTGTAGATACCGACATCACCCAGAAAAAACAACTTGAAAGTCAATTTCTGCGCGTCCAACGTTTAGAAAGCTTGGGTACATTAGCAAGCGGTATCGCTCACGATTTAAACAATATGCTCACACCAGTTTTAGCGATCGCGCAGTTACTACCCCTCAAGCTTGGTAATGTGGATGAAACATCTGGGCGAATGTTGGTAATGCTGGAAGCCAATGCTAAACGAGGAGCTAATTTAGTCAAGCAAGTCCTCTCATTTGCTCGTGGTGATGAAGGTAAGCGCACGGTGCTACAAGTTAAGCATATTTTGAAAGATATAGAACAGTTTGCTAAAGGTACATTTCCTAAAAGCATCGAAATTGAAAGAGATTTGCCGCGAGACTTATGGACGGTTTCAGCAGATGCTACCCAATTACATCAGGTATTTATGAATTTAGTCGTAAATGCTCGCGATGCAATGCCAAATGGAGGAATTTTAAGCATTGAAGCTAAAAACAAGTTTGTCGATCAAAGCTATGCCAAAATGAATATTGAAGCAAAAGTAGGTCGTTACGTTGTAGTTACTATTGCCGATACCGGAATTGGGATTCCTAAGCAAATTATAGATAAGATTTATGACCCATTTTTTACTACCAAAGAAGTTGGGAAAGGTACGGGATTAGGTTTATCGACGGTATTAGGTATTGTCAAAAGCCACGGTGGTTTTATTGAAGTATCGAGTCAAATAGAAAAAGGTAGTCAATTCAAAGTTTATTTACCAACTATAGAAGGAGACGTTTCACCAATACTAGATAGTGTGCAGCGACCTATAGGAAATCAAGAATTAATTTTAGTTGTTGATGACGAAATCGGAATTTGTGAAATCATTAAAGCTACACTCGAAACCTATAATTTCCGCGTTATAACAGCCAAGGATGGTATTGAAGCAATTGCCATTTACGTACAGCAGAAAAAAGAGATTAGCGTTGTTTTAATGGATATTATGATGCCGTCAATGGACGGTGCAACAGCCATCCGTACTTTACAGCAAATGAATCCACAAGTAAAAATTATTGCGATGAGTGGATTGATTTCTACTGAAGCTTTAGCGCAAGCTAGCGACACTAATATTCAAGCATTTTTATCTAAACCTTTTGGAGCGGATGAACTATTAAGTACTTTGGGTCGGATTAAGGGAATTGGGAGTTGAATAATTTTGGATTTTAGATTACCCTGCGGGAAGACGCTTGCGCGTCAACAGATTTTGGATTGGATGTTAGAAGTTAAGAGTTAATCCTCATAATTTTTAAATACCAAGGATAAAAGCAGAATTGCCCTATTACCAATTCCCAATTCCCAACTTTACCTTCCCTTAATATTTCTTAAGTCATTCTTAAGATAGAAGCCAAAATGGTTTATTTGTTTTATTCTTATCGCAGTTAAATATTTAGAGTTTTGCGATCGCGATCTATTTTAGAATAGTAGGTTAATTTTGCAGGGTTGTAAATCTATAAGTAATTAATTACCAAGTGGTGTGAAGAGGCTAAGTGAAATTATTAATAAAATCGCTATAAGCCATTTATAATCATATGTTTGAGCAGTTTTAAAAATTGCCAAACTTTAGTAAACATAAATAGTAGGGATAATTTTTCATGTTGAATAAATTTCGTTCAAAAGCATTAGCGCTAGCATTAGCGGCTGTGATTCTTCCAGCTTGTACCGATAAACAGCCAGAAGCAAGTAACCCTCAAGAAACTACAACACAATCGGAAGCAGAAAACGTTACAGCGAAGGAAGTTGCTGGTAAAACCGATAAGCTGATAGGTCAAACAGTTACTGTTAGAAGCAACGCTGTAAATAAAATTAGTCCTACCACATTTTCTATCACCGATGATGACTTTTTTGGTGGAGATACTATCTTAGTTGTAAATGCAACCGGAGATACTCAACCACTTCCTGAAGGTACAGAGTTGCAAATTACGGGTGAAGTGAAAAAGTTTGGAACTTCCGATCTTAACAAAGAGTATAAGTTGACATTAGACTCGAAAGATTACACAAAGTTTGAAGGTAAACCAGCGATTGTTGCTAAATCGATCGCGCTAGCACCAAAACCCGGTCAAATTACTTCAAACCCAAGTGAATATTACGATAAAGTGATTGCAGTACCTGGTAAAATTGCAGATGTAGTTGATAAAAATGCTTTTACCCTTGACGATCAAAAACTCATCGGTGCTAATAATCTACTAGTCTTAATTCCACCTTCCAATACTACGGCTATAAAGAAAGATGAAACTGTAGTTGCTACAGGTAAGTTACGGAAGCTAGTTGTTGCCGATTTAGAGAAAGAATACAAGTTTACTTGGGATGCAGGTGTTAAGCAGAAATTAGAAACCGAATATAAAGATAAGCCGGTATTAGTTGCTGACGGTATATATCCATCTGCACTACCCGAATCTCTTGATAAGTAAATTTTGATCCGTTAACTCAAAATAGGTTGAGAAAAGTAGGGGGTTTCCGTTTTATATGGAAACCCCCTATTTGATATAAATATACTATTCTATCTATCTTTTGAAGGAAGAATTACTTAAATTAAAATAGATAAACTAATACTGGATCTGATTTTTAATGCTATAAAAACTTCAAAAAATTTATAGCAAAGGAGAAAATACTAATGCAAACAAAAACTTCATCTTCTCCCAGCAAACAAGAATTTGCCGGTACCTTTCGTCTTCTTGGTAGAATTAGCTTCTGGGTTCATTTGCTTTTAGGTACGGTTGCTGCGATTATTTTATTATTAGTCATCTTCAGTCGTAATTTTAGCGATGTAAATAATCCTTTTATTGGATTTGGAATATTTTTAGGAGTATGCGGTGTTATTGCAGTGGGTTTCCGAATTTTTTGGGCTTATCGCTATACTCGTTTAGCTAAACGTTTGCAGTTACCCGATACTAATGTACATCCTAAAAAAGAAGAAATTATTAGAGTTTTGCGTGTCGGTTTAATTATTAGTTTGCTTGGAATTGGGTTAGGTTTCTTAGCTACTGAAGGAACTGTGATTTCCGTTTTAGCGAAAACTTTGGCTCAACCCCAGGGAGTAGCAGTTTATAATCCAGAAACAGTAGTACGTTCTATAGATTTACTTCTTATACTTGCAAATGTGACTATTATCGGCGCTCATTTTTTAGGTAGCGTTAATTCTTTGGGATTGCTTGAATGGTTGGAGAAATAAGATTTAAATAAAGAATTGAGGTGAAATGTGAACTTTGGGAAACTGATTAGCTTCCTCTTATTTGCATTAGTTTTATATGTCTTATGAAAGATATTTTGAATTATTGGTAACTGAGCAATCATAAAATACCCACTCTTAGCTAGTAATAACGCACCAATTCCGGACGGTGCGTTAAGTTTTTAAGTTTAATTAAGAGATCTTCACATCGATAATTTCTCTTTTTCCTTCTGAAGATGTTGGCACATTCGCTCGCATTTTTAGTTCGGCTATCCCGACAATTTTTAAATTGACTTCCAAAGAAACATTCTCAGCCGTAAGTTGTTTTTCTTTTACTCTCTGACTGGCAATTTCAATTATATTAATTGCTTTATCAACTGCTGTAATAATAGCTTCTTCAGTAATCTCCTCGGCTTTATTCTTAGTAACTTCAGAAATATTATCAACGACTTCTTTGCCCTTATTTTTTACATTGTCCATTAAATCTTCAGCTACTTTTTTACTTTGTTGAGATATATTGTTTAAATCCATAATTTTTTAAGTTTTATAAGTTTCATTTATTATCTTATAACAAAATAAGTAGAGTGCGTTAGATATATGAGTATTTATAATAGGAACGAAAATTTTTATTATCTACTAATTAAAATTGAAACCCCAAAAGATTCCAATAAGCTAAGAAAGGAACAAAAATTAACGCAGCTAAAGTAACTAAAGAATAATAGAACCGTCCCAATATTGACCAAAATTTATATTTCCAAATTACTGTAGAAAAGATTAATAATGCCAAAGTTAAGAAAGTGCTTACTAATGGAAGTATTAATAAACAAATTACTACCGTTGGTACACCATAAACTAACTTCCAAAAACCGATAAGCCATAGCGATAAAGGAAAGCCAATTAAAAATACCAAATTTAAAGTAGCTACCAAACTAGCTATTACCCAAGCCCCGTTCAGTTGACGTTCAAATTTACCAGACTTTCCCCGCAAACACCGAATAATTGGAATAATCGGGTACATAATAAAAGCTGTGAAAAACATAATTGTGCAAAAGGCTGCGATACCAACTTGCGCCCAAACACTTTCGTACCAAGCAATTTTCTCATAAGCTCCTATTTTAGGAAAAAGCGGATTGAATGCAAACTCTACTTGCTCATTTTTATCTTCACCAAAGGCTGTGAAAGCATTATCTGATGGTCTTCTAAATAATAGTTTACTAATTGGTACTAATTCTTTATCTGGTATTTTACTTACAAAAAAGAGTTTCGGGGTATCTATTATTAAATTACCGTTATCAGCTTTCTTAATATTAATATCCTTGAAAGGCGCGGTTATTTTTGCAAAAGTATTGCGGGGATATTCAACATCGCGGTAATTACCTGTAAATTTTTCTAGTTGCTCTTGAGTTAAAGAAAGATTAGGGTATACAGGTTGTTTTGTAAGAGGAAAATATCGGTCAAAAAATTGATTTAGGAATGTACCACTCAAACCAGTAAAACTGTTATTAGCAATAAAAATACCAATATTTCTTTCTGGCAATAATGTAAGAGAAGCAGAATATCCCCGCAAACTCCCCAAATGTCCCCAAGTGCGAATATTATTTACCCAACGTTCGCGAAAACTGTAACCAGTACCCGGTAACATTGGATGATGTGTAAAGTGTCTTGTGAGCATTTCGCGCGCCGTAGCTTGTTTGAGGATGCGCTTATCTTGATAGCGCCCGTGTAGCAAATATGCATTCATAAAATGAGTCATATCTGTAGCAGTTGTGCTTAATGCTGCTGCGGGTGCAATATTTAAATATAGATAGGGAACGGCTTGATATTTACCGTTATTATATTGATAGCCTGTAGCCAAATTATCTGCTAGTTCTTGCGGTGGGGGCTGCAAAAAACTGGTGCGACGCATCGACAGCGGTTGCAAAATATTTTTGTCGATGTATTCAACAAAGGGGGTTTGAGAAATTGTTTCGACTAAATAACCTAATAAAGCAGTACTATGACTGGAATAACTGTAAAGCGTACCGGGTTGCCACTCAATTGCGGGCATATACTTAGCCAAATAATCGCCCAAAGGTAGCATTTTTTCGGGTGTGGGGGCTGCAAGTCCGATGCGTCTTTTGGTGGTACCATCGGTATGCATCATCATTTGGGCTGCGGTTACTGGTTCGGGAAAAGGATTTTTGATTTGAAATTTTTTGAGATATTTGTTTGCATCAGCATTTATATCCAATTTTCCTTGTTCCGATAGCTGCATTGCTGCTGTTGCTGTAAATAATTTGGAGAGAGAAGCAACCCGAAACAGGGTTTTATCCGCATCTACAGGAATCTTTTTCTCTACATTTGCATAACCATAACCTTTAGTCAAAAATACTTTTCCATCCTTAACTACAGAAATAACCGTTCCAGGTATGTGAGACTTTGACATCCGATCGTTCATAAATTTATCTACCCATGCTGCAAATTCTTGGGGGTTACTTAAACTTGGTGTAGAGTCAGATGGTGTTATAGGTGGTTGCGGTTGCGTGGGTTGCTGTTGAGATATCGGTGGAGGAAATTGAGGTGGGATATCCCTAGAAAAACTAGTTAAGCCAGAGAGAGATAAGAATAGAATAAATCCGATAAGCCCAACGCATAAGGGCTTCATCCATTTGATAATCATGGTTATATAAACAATATTTCAGTTTTTTCAACAAGCACGGCAACCCTGTAGAGAAAATCAAAACCTCAGTTCTAAACTTCACATTACTTTGATAACCAACTATTTCTGGTCTTTCTACAGATAGAGATTGCTTTTATAGTCCCTATTAAGGATGAAAGTTAGTTTACTTCCGGAAGAAGACAAATACAACTTAAACGGATATTCTACACATACGTTAGCGGAAATTGATAAAACATGGAGGCATTTTGTGCGTTTTGGAAAATGGGTAGGCTTATTTGCTTTTGTCGTATCAATATATGTCTTGTGGCAAATTAGACAAGTTTTATTGATAGTTTTTGCTGCGATAGTGTTAGCAACCGCTTTAAATCAAATTGTTAAAGCTTTACAAAAAATTCGTATTCCGCGAGGGTTTGCGGTCGGAATATCAGTTATTCTTCTGCTGACAATTGCATCAGGATTTTTCGCGCTTATTGTGCCATCAATTATTGAACAGTTGCGCGAATTTACTTCTTTAGTACCAAAGTTTTTAGACCAAATGCGGTTATGGAATGATTGGCTTTTAAAAGTGATTCCCGAACAAGTTTTAAATGAAATACAAGGTTTAAGATATTTGACCCAAGGTTTACAATCTTGGTTAGATAGAATTTTAGGAAACTTCTTTTTAATTTTGAGTCAGTCGCTCAATATTGTTTTAAATCTCTTACTTTTTTTAGTTTTAACTATAATGCTTTTGATAGACCCAAAACCCTATCGAAATGGCTTTCTATTGCTTTTCCCAGCCTTTTATCGTCGTCGGATGGATGAGATTCTTCATAAATGCGAAAATTCATTAGTAGGATGGATCAAAGGTACGCTACTGACCATGTTTCTCATTGGTGGTTTGAGCTATGTTGGGTTATTACTTTTAGGTGTGCGACTACCTTTAATCAACGCAATTGTAGCCGGATTATTAGAATTTATTCCTAACGTAGGTCCAACATTAAGCTTGATTCCACCGCTATTATTAGCGCTACTTGATGCACCTTGGAAAGCCGTTGCTGTAATTGCATTATATTTTGGTATTCAGCAGGTGGAAAGTTTGATTGTTGTACCTTTAATCATGAAGTCGCAAGTCTCTTTACTACCAGTAGTAACTTTATTAGCAGTAGTAGTTTTTGCTAATTTCTTTGGTTTCCTTGGTTTATTTCTAGCGATTCCTTTAGTACTTATACTACAAACATTTATCCAAGAAATCGTAGTTAAAGATGTTCTAAATAATTGGAATTCACCTAATGTTATTAACGCAGAGAATAATATCGCTTTAGTAGATGTAAATCTGAATCCAGAACTGACTGATGATTCGATTATAAATAAAGGTTAAAGGTTAAAGGTTAAAGGTTAAAGGTCAAAGGTTAAAGGTCAAAGTTTGAAGAGGTTAATAATTATTTATCCGATCTACTTGAGTGTGACGAAAAACCTGTTAAAGTATTCTCGGTCTTTAAAACTACGTCTTCTACAAGTCTTTCGCTAAATCCAGCCACAAAGGCGATCGCCATGTAAAGATAAATAGTACGGTTTTCATTTGCGGAGATTTGGAAAATACCGGAAAATACTCCAGATTCAATTAATGCTACCGCGAAAATAGCAAAAGACATTCCGACAATCGGACGGAAAAAGCCGGTAAAAAATAAGTCTGATTGTCCTTCTTTTCCTTGTTCGATGAATTTATTAGCACGTACAATTATACTCACCGCACTTCCTAACGCACCCATTGAAACAGCTACTAAAATAAAGTAAATACGGGTTTCAAAAAAGTCTTCAGTCACAAATTTGGATTGTTGATTGCTGTTATTTAAGTTTCCTTCTTTCTCGTTTATCAACTTTAAAATAAATAAATACGGATTTTCTTCTTGAAGCTGCTTGATCTCTACATCTGTCATCTTAGAAAGAGTTTCTTCTGGCTTTTTGTCAGATTCTTTTGTTCCCTTAACTAATTTTTCTTGTTCGTTTACAGAATTCAACTCGTTTTTGATATTGTCTTGTAAACTTTCTATTGTTTTTTTAGTACTTTCAATTTTCGGATACAACTGATTGCTGTTATCGCTTTCTTTCGCAACCTTTAACTGAGATTCTAATAAATCTAGTTCCCGCTGCACTTTTGAAAGCCTAGTTTTAAGGTCATTAAGAAGACTGTCACTTTTTGTTACTTGTTGCTGCGTCTTATATAATTCTTCTATAAGTGGTTTAACCGTATCGAATTGAATATTTTTTTGTTTATCGATAATAATACTTCTCGTAAATAACGTTAATGCACCTCCCACAATGGGACAAATTACAAATATGATAAAAAACCAACTTAGACCAGAAAGTAACCGATTATAAGCACCTCCAGTACCCTTGATAATCGCACTAAAAGGATGAGGATATTCTCGCGATTGAATTGCTATTTGTCGTCGTGCTTCTTGGATAAAAACCAGGTTTCGAGAATTTTTATCTAATACTTTATTTGCTGAATTTGTAGCACTTTTTATATCTTGTTTATTTTCCAGCAGAATTGAAATAGCTAAATCCAAAATATCAATTTGTTGAGGATTGCGACAATCTAATGTAGATATCAAACTCAGTAATCTCGCAAGTTCTCGCTGCATTTCAATACTTAATTGTTGCTGTTGCAGACTCTTCTTAATTAGAACTAGCAAATTTTGGATCTTAACTTGCGTTTCGCTATCAATGGCTTTTGTCGCGATATTAGAAAGCTGTTCAACTTCTGCTCGTAATTCAGTAGAGGATTGACCATTTTCTTGTCGGTCTGTAGATAATGGTATTTGCTTCACGATTACTCTTTTTTAATTCAACGTATAGTATTGATAAATACATTGCTTTTTAGAGTAATTACGCAAAATTAACAAAAAATTATATTGCAAACGTGAATTAGTTGGTTATCGATCGCTGGTCGCTGATAAGCTGAATCTTAGCGTATTTTATAATTCAATTTAATTGGGCGGTGTATTTTATGTGGTTGCGATCGCTAACAATTGTCTGTATTTCTGGCATTATTAGTATATTTTCCTGGGTTTATAGTCCTGCTGCTTCAGCATTAACCCAGATTCCTTTATCAGATATATCTTACCAGGAATGTCCGCTGGAATTGAGTACAGGTAATGTAACTAGTGGTGGTTCTAGCAGGGCTGCAAATTGCTTTATCGTCACGGGTACAGCGAAAAACATGACTAATAAAACTGTATATGATGCAGACATTTTTGGGCGAATTTACGACGCTAACAATAATTCAGTCATGCAAAACCGGACTCGTCTTGGTTCTATTAACGAAGTACCACCGGGAGAAAGTAATTTTGAAATGAGAATTACCGTTCCAGCGAATCAACCTACACCATTAAAATTGAAGCAGTTTAAAGCGTCGGGATTTACTTCTAAGGTTCGTTATTAATTTATTAATATTGCGTCTTTTTCGTCTTCCCTACTCCCCACTCCCTACTCCTACAATAATTGACGAAGAATGAAGCATGAAAAATAAAAATATGAGTTCCCTTTGGGGTAAATTTATTAACGATCGCACTTAATAAAAGTTTATTTATAATCCGCGATCGCTGATAATTTGTAGTTCAGGTTTCAGATTTCAGATTTCATACTTCAATTTCGAGTTGAAAAACTCCCATCTATTACCAAAAATTTGGGTTTAAAGCCCCGTCACTTCGACAAGCTCAGTACAAGCCTTATAGGACGGCTTTTTATTTTATTGTATTAGTGATTCTTGGAATCCCCGTGTGTTTACGCCGGGGAGGATGTCAAACAGGTATCGTTTTAAGAAGTCCACCGATTATGTATAGTGCAAAGAAAGCCAGCATTGGGGATAAATCCATTCCTCCTAAAGGGGGAATTATATTGCGGAAAAGATTAAGATAAGGGTCGGTTATCTGGCTGAGTGCTGCAAATGGTTGCTTGTACCACTCAATTTGTGGAAACCAAGTTAACAGTACGCGAATAAACAGTAAGGTGCTGTAAATGGATACGAAAGCAATCAGCGTGCCAATTAGTAAGTTCATGGTTTAGTGTTTTGAGTTTGAGTAAAAGCCGTCTTATTATCGATTTTAATTTAGTTAGTACTGTTATTGCCTAGAACACGGTTTCGGTGTTTACCTTTTGTAGAATGGAAATTGAGCTAGTTATAAAACAAGTTATTGTTCAAATCCGGCTCAATTTGTCAATGTTTGCCTAAGACAGCAATTCTTCACTGCGGTCTGAAAGCTCATTTACTCCACTAGAATTGTTTACGTTGCCTAATTGGTCGCGTACTTCATCGATTGTGGCGTTTAATTGGGCAATTTTATCTTCTAGCGAGCGTCGTGCTACTTCCATTTCTACCCCGGTCGATGCTGTACCTCGCATTCGTCGTTTGGCAGATTTATCATTTGAATTGCCCGTACCTGTTATTTGCTGTTCTCGTTCTTCTTCTGTCAATTCTGCCGCATCACGTCTTTGTGCTACCAGCGTACCGATAACACCACCAACTACGCTACCAAAAATTGCTCCAGCAAAAAAACCGCTCGCAAAACCATCGCGTTGACTCATAATATTTACCGTCCATCCCTATTGCTACTTCCTACTTTAATCATCAGTTTTTTTTGTAGTAAGTCCTAGCTGCATATTAGCTTAAGTCCCAAAAGTGCGATCGCCAGCATCTCCCAATCCCGGTACGATATATCCTTGTTCGTTCACCACTTCATCTATTGTTGCGGTGTAAATATTCAAACTCGGATAAGCTGCACTTAATTTTTGCAACGCGACAGGAGACGCAACTACGCAGACAATCCGCGTTAAAGCCGGGTCTACACCGCGCTGGGTTAATTCCGACATGGCTGCCATTATAGAGCCTCCCGTCGCCAGCATAGGGTCGGTAATTAACACTCTGGTTTGGGGATCAATTTTTTCTGGTAGCTTATTGAGATAACATTGCGGCTGCAAAGTTTCTTCGTTGCGGACTAAACCCAAATGATAAATAGATGCCAAAGGTAGCAACGTTTGCGCTCCTTCAAGCAATCCTAATCCCGCTCGCAAAATCGGTACCACCGCTACAGGAATTTCGGGATTAATGAATGTTGCAGGACACTCCTGCAATGGGGTTTGAACTGTTGATTCTAGAGTCGGCAACCATTCCCTAGCAGCTTCGTAAGTTAGCCAGCGTCCCAACTCAGTCATCGCAGAACGGAACAATACAGAAGGTGTCGCAACATCGCGAGCAACTGCTAACCAGTGCTTGACTAAAGGATGGGGTGGAACGTAAACGCGCAGTTGTAGCGTCATAATAAATCTAAAATCTTCAATATATACGGTATAACAACGCCAAACATCATAATACTGTTTTAAGCTGCTCGCTAATAGCCAACATAAACACTTACAAAATTTATTAAAATCTTACCAAAAAACTATTGAGAATATTTTTTATTAGTAGTTGACATTTATTCTCAATCAGCGGTATATTATTTTCCAGTGTTCTCCTCTCTTTAAGGAACGGCAGATGGGATTGGTCGGCATTGCGGACTTGTCCCTCTTTTTTTTATTTTGGATTTTAGATTTTAGATTTTGGATTATTTTAAGTTAAGACCACCGGATCGGCGGAATTGTAAATTATTTCTCCCCATCCCCTTGTCCCCCCATCCCCTTAATAAAAATTAATCATGTATGACGCGATCGTAATTGGCTCTGGTATTGGTGGTTTAGTAACGGCGACTCAGTTAGTGGCGAAAGGTGCAAAAGTGCTGGTATTGGAGGGATATACGATTCCTGGTGGTAGTTCTGGCTATTTTGAACGGGAAGGATATCGCTTTGATGTGGGGGCTTCGATGATTTTCGGGTTTGGGGAAAAAGGGACGACTAATTTACTCACTCGTGCTTTGAAAGCTGTAGATGTCAGCTTGGAAACAATTCCCGACAACGTACAAATTCACTATCATTTACCCAAGTTAGATTTAAAAATTGAACGCGATTATGAAAAGTTTTTACAAAATTTAATTGCATATTTTCCTCACGAAAGTAAAGGAATTCGTGGTTTTTATGATGAGTGTTGGAAAGTTTTTAATTGCTTAAATCAGATGGAGTTGCTGTCTTTAGAAGAACCCCGGTATTTAATGCGGGCGTTTTTCGGACATCCATTCGCTTGTTTGGGTTTAGCGAAGTACCTACCGCAAAATGTCGGAGATATAGCGCGACGATATATTAAAGACCCGGAATTATTAAAGTTTATTGATATCGAGTGTTATTGCTGGTCGGTGGTAAAAGCTGATATGACACCGATGATTAACGCTGGAATGGTGTTTTCTGATCGACATTATGGTGGAGTTAATTACCCCAAAGGTGGTGTAGGACAAATTGCTCAGAAGCTGGTAGAAGGTTTGATTAAAAAGGGTGGGGAAATAAAATATCAAGCCAGAGTTACACAAATTTTACAGGAGAAAGGACGAGTTGTAGGGGTGAAGCTGGGGAATAATCAAGAGTATCGCGGTAAACGTGTGGTTTCCAACGCTACCCGCTGGAATACATTTGAGAAATTATTAGCCACAGAAGAAATACCAGCTAATGAAAAAAAATGGCAACAAAGATATGAAAAATCGCCGAGTTTTTTCAGTTTACATATGGGAGTAAAAGCAGAATTATTATCTCCCGAAACCGAATGTCATCACATTTTATTGTCCGAGTGGGACAAAATGACCGCTTCAGAAGGAACAATTTTTGTCTCAATTCCCACATTACTCGACCCAGAATTAGCGCCAAAGGGATATCATATCATTCATGCGTTCGCGACACACTGGATTGATGAATGGCAGGGTTTATCTGAGAAGGAATACGAAGCCAAGAAAGAAGCTACAGCTTGGCGGATTGTGGATAAATTAGAAAAGATATTCCCAGGGATAGATGCGAATTTAGATTATTTAGAAGCCGGGACTCCGAGAACCCATCGGCGATTTTTGGGAAGAGTTGATGGTACCTATGGCCCAATACCTAGAAAGAAGTTACGGGGATTGTTGGGAATGCCGTTTAATCGAACTGCGATCGAGGGATTATATATTGTGGGAGATAGTACATTTCCCGGACAAGGGTTGAATGCGGTCGCGTTTTCCGGGTTTGCTTGCGCTCATCGGGTAGCGGTGGATTTGGGATTTGTTTAATATTTGACTTGCATATAATGGACATTCTTAGTTGATTGGCGTTTTTTATATGCGGGTGCTGAAATTGCTATAAGATGAATGCGATTATTTTAATTAAATTATGAATTCTGCCAGCCTAAGTCAAATTTATATTTCAACGCGATTGATTTCGGAAGAAAAATTAAAACCGTTGGAAAATGCGCTACAAGATAAAAGCTTAATTCCAGAAGAAGCGACGGTATTACTGGCAAGTGATGAACAAAAAGCCATACCTTTAATTAGTAAGAATGCTACTTTAATAGAAGAAATTCAACAAAGAGTTCAGCAACTGCCTTCATCACATCAGTTTTTATTACAAGATAGTAGAAAATTAGCTGATATTCCTAACGAAAGCGTACATTTGGTAGTAACTTCCCCACCATATTGGAATTTAAAAAAGTATATAAAAAATCCCAACCAGCTTGGAGAAATCGATGATTACGAAGAGTTTTTACAAGAATTAGATTGTGTTTGGCAGCATATGTGGCGGGTTTTGGTGCCGGGTGGACGTTTAATAATTGTTGTAGGGGATGTTTGTCTTTCTCGTCGGCAATTTGGCAGACACGTAGTATTTCCATTACACGCCAGCATTCAAGAACATTGCCGCAATCTAGGTTTTGATAATTTAGCACCTATTATCTGGTACAAAATTGCGAATGCATCTTTGGAAGCAACAGGAAATGGTACTAGTTTTCTTGGTAAACCATATGAACCAGGTGGTGTGATTAAAAATGATATCGAATTTATCTTAATGCAGCGTAAACCTGGTGGATATCGCAGCCCTACTTTAAATGCTCGATTGCTGTCCGTTATTCCTCAAACATTGCATCGACAATGGTTTCAGCAAATTTGGCAAGATGTGAAAGGCGCTTCCACAAGGCAGCATCCCGCGCCTTTTCCGTTGGAATTAGCACAGCGACTAATCCGAATGTTTTCGTTTGTTGGCGATACCGTATTAGATCCATTTATGGGAACGGGGACTACTTGTATCGCAGCCGCAAACTGGGGACGTAATAGTATTGGGGTGGAAGTTGAGCCTATTTATTATCAACTAGCCCTTGAAAAAATTAGTAAAACCTATGGTTTGCGATTGGTGCATGATAAAGTGGTAACGGAAGTTGCGACATGACAGCACAGATATCTTCTATACCACAGAATGTTTTTCAAGATGCAATATATGGTTTCTGGAATACACGAGTAGCCCAAGCACAAACACAAACGCTCGCTGGTAAAATTGACCAAGGCAACCGTGGCTCTGTTACTGGTGGTAAGCAGATGGACGGATTTATTTTAACTATTACTAATTTATTGCTTGCATCTGGAGTACCACAACATCATATTCACGTAAAGAAAAGTCTGACGGTGATTCCTGGATTTTTTCGTCCGACAAAAACCTATGATTTTTTAGTAATAGATGCCGAAAAAAAGCAACTTAAGGTAGTAATTGAGTTAAAAAGCCAAGTAGGCAGTTTTGGAAATAACTTCAATAATCGCACAGAAGAAGCAATGGGTGCAGCTTTGGATATTTGGACGGCTTTCCGTGAGGGAGTATTTGGAAAAGCCCCACCACCACCTTGGATTGGGTACCTACTTTTGTTAGAAGACTGTGATGCTTCACTTACCCCCGTGCGAGTTTCCCAACCACATTTCGATGTTTTACCAGAATTTAAGCAGTCAAGCTATGCAAAACGTTATGAGCTTTTCTGTCAAAAAATGGTCAGGGAACGACATTATAATGCTGCTTGCTTTTTAATGACAGACCGCGATCGCGTTACCAATACACCGAATTATACCGAACCTAGTCCCGATTTATCAGCAGCTAACTTTTTAAGACAGCTTATTTTACATTCGGTTTAGTAATATTAGAAAAAATCCATTCCGCCACTTGCTCCGGCTGTTCCAACTGGGGAGTATGTCCGCATCTCAACCAAATTAACCGACTTTGCGCGATCGCTCTTTTAAATTTATCAGCGTCTTGGGTACCCAAAGTTTCGTCTTTTTCTCCCCACAATATCAATGTCGGCTTAGAAATCTCTTTAATTCGCGGTGCGATCTCGCTGTAACCACCACTTTTGGTAAAACTAATCGTCGCTTCGTGCCAGTTGGGCATATCTAAGTGTAAAGCAGCGCATTGCAAGGATGTCATCTCGGCATCACTTAAATTACCAAAATCCCCAAAAAACAGCGCTTGGAGTTTGCGTTGTCTCCAATATTCTACAGCCAAATAATCAAAGGGAGGAAACAAAAATCGTCCTTGGGGAAAGCTACCGGAATAACCGACGCTGTTAATTAAAACTAGTTGATGAACGCAATTTGGATAAGAAACGGTAAAATCTATCGCTGCTGCACCTCCCATTGAAGCACCAACTAAAATTACTGGACGATCAATCTGCGTTTTCCAGAAGTGGTAAAGATGGGTTTTGATGGTATCTGGGCAATAATTAATGTTTTTAATTCTTTGTGTAAAGCCAAAACCGAGTAAATCAACTGCCCAAGTTTCGTTTTTAGCAGCGAGTAATGGTATAAGTAAGCGGAATTCTAGCAGGGAACTCTCGAAGCCGTGTAAAAGTAAAATTGGTATGTTGTTGTTGCCTTGATGCACGTAGGCTGTTGAAATTGGTTGCGGATATAAAGGTGTGTTTATAGGAATTGTTTGAATGTTTTGAAAAAGCTTTAATGCATTAAAATCTTTTAGTTTAGACGTGTTAATTTTTGATAGGGATTCATGCATGAAGAACTAGATAATTTTAATACATCTTATTATACTGACTGGTTCCTAGACTCTGGCTGGGAACGTAAAATCGAGGCGGAGCCTCTAGAACTGCATTACAAGGTAGAACCTTGTAACGAGGGTATTTATTTATGAAATTGCGATCGCCTGAATTCATCTTAATCAATTCATAACCCAAGCAGAAAAATAATTAGTTAAGATTACATAGAATATTCACGGAAGTAAGTGATAAATTAACTTTACTTTCATGAGTAATTATGCTGTCAGGGCGAACAATGTAAGCAGAATTACATATCAATTATGCTTCTACCAAATCGCGAATGAATCTACCTAAATCAAAGTGCAAAAAGTTATTTTTCTCTTGCGGAAGGGAATTATAAGTAGAGGTTTATTCAGTTGTATTTTGGAGTAAATAGAATGTTGAAGAATAATCGGCTAAAAGTGTTCCCATTGTTTGGTGGAGTTGTTTTAGGAATAGCAATCATCTTAGGTGGAGGGGAAATAACCCACTCAAGCAATTCCGAAATTATATTAGGTGCAAAGCCTGTAAATGCAGCTTCGGATGTAGCTGCTATGGAAAAATCAGTTCACAATCAAATTAATCAATACCGTAGTAGCAAAGGTTTATCACCTTTAAAATTCAATACTGAAATAAGTAAAATTGCCAGAGAGCATAGTCAACAAATGGCTGATAAGCAGGTTCCTTTTGGACATAGTGGTTCAGATTCTCGCTACAAAAAGATTTCTAAGTTAATCAAATGGCGTGGTGTAGCGGAAAACGTTGCTTACAATCAAGGTTATCGCGATCCAGGAAAATCTGCGGTTGAGGGCTGGATTAAAAGTCCAGGTCATCAACAAAATATGGTGGGTAAATATGAGGTAACTGGTATCGGTGTTGCGAAAAATTCTAAGGGTGAATATTATTTTACGCAGCTTTTTGTTAGTCAGCGATAGTTAGTTGAAATTACCTGGCGATTAACCTGGCGATTAAAATCACGGCTACACAGGCAAAGTCCACCTTCGTGGACTAAATTAATTTATCATATAACCCGCGCAGGCGGGTTTTGCCTGTGTAGATGCGGTTTCAACCGCCGGTTTTCTTTTCAGAGGTATTATTTCTATAGGTATTATTAAAACCTTAATATTTTTTCCCGTAATTTTTCTACAACAGCTTTCTCTTCAGTAGACAAACTATCATCAAATAAAAGCTGATATATCAACGGTAATCCTAAATCTAACTGTTCTAAAAGTTCCCCTTGAGCAAATACATCTTCGGGTTCTCCTTCTATAATTAACTGTCCTTTATCCATGACAAATACCCAGTCAGCCCAACGATAAACTAAATCTAAATCATGGGTGGACATTAATAGTGTTGTACCATTTTGATGAATTTTTTCAAGGGTTTTAATTAGCTGACGGGTATGTTTAATATCTAAATATGCAGTTGGCTCATCTAATAATAAAAGTTTGGGTCGGAGTACCATTACATCTGCAATAGAAACTCGTTTTTTTTGCCCTAAGCTGAGATGATGAACTGGTCTTTGTGCTAATTCTTCTAATCCAAATTCTACTAATATTTCCTCGACTCTTGCCTGAATTTCTTTGGGGGGTAAATTCAAATTACATAAACCATAGGAAATATCTTCTTCAATTGTAGAAGCAACTAATTGCTGTTCTGGGTCTTGAAATATTAACCCGACTTCTTGTCGTAAATTACTTAAATAATTGCGATCGTAACGTAACGGTTTGCCGTGCCACCGAACAATTCCACTCGACGGTTTATATAATCCATTAGCTAGTAAAAATAATGTGGTTTTGCCGCAACCATTTTGACCGATGAGCGCACATTTTTTACCCGATGGAATATTTAATGTTAAACCGTTGAGAGAATATTCTCTAGCACCGGGATAAGTGTAATGAACCTGCTCAAATTCAAGTAAATATTCTTGCATTCAGCCACCATTCCAAACTGATTAAGATTACACAACCAATGACTGCTTCTAAGATATAGCGTTTTGATGCACGATAGCGACGGGGGGAATAAACGCGAAATTCTTCATTCATCCCTCGCGCTTCTAATCCTAAAGAGAATTGAGTATATTTTTGTAAAGTTCGCTTTAAAAGTTGTCCTACTAATAGCGCTAAACTTTTGATGCTGGTACGAAAATTACGGTAGCCAAGACGGGACTTTTGAGCTATAGATAAGTCGGTGGCTGTATTCCATAAAATGAAAATAAACCGATACATTAATAATAATAGTTCAATTAATAACGTTGGGAATTTTAATAAACGCAGAGTTTGTAATAATTCTGTAAACGGAACGGTTAGCATTAGAAAATATAGACAAGAAACAGAAGCAAAAGCTCTGGTAAAAATTGTCAGCGCTCGATCCAAACCAGTACGACTAATATATATATAGTAATCACCTAAATTTAAACCTTGCCAAGCATCATTTTGTACTTGGGAAATATCTGTAACAGAAATACCGTTAATAATTAAAGCCGGTAAACTAGTCAGCCAAAAAAAGCTGGCAACAGCCAATATTCTGAGATAAATACCAGCAGGAATTTTTGCATAAACAACCGTCCAAATACCCATCCACAGCGCTATCAAAATCTGCACTGGTGGATGGGTACAAAGGGAGATTAGCAAAGTTGTTAGAGCAAAAATTAATTTGTGTTCTGGAGGTAATCCTCGCAGTCGGTTAGTGTAGGCTAAAGTGTCGAGTTTTAAGCTCATTCTTCACGCTTTTGCTTTTCACTGCGTCCCCGATATAAACCAATTGCGTAACCAATTATTCCCGCACCTAAAGCAGCTTGAGAAGAAAATAATAAACTTTCAATTTCACCACTAGGGGGGTTAAATACAGGTTGAAACCAAGGTTTATAATCTGGTTTAACTTTAGTAATTGCTTGTTCAGCTTGACCATCAGAACCACCAAATTCTGCACCACGTACAAATATGATTGGTGCAACTGCTAACCCAACAACTGCTAATATTAACAGCCAATTATTCCATCCGCGATCAGAGCGACTTGATTGTTTCATTTTGAGGTTCCCGCTTAATTAAATTCAATAATTCTAATTCTTGTGGATTGTATAATTGCAGCCAATTCCACACCAATACTGTCAGTAAACCTTCACTAATCGCTAAAGGAACTTGAGTGATTGCAAAAATTCCCGCAAACTTAGTAAATGAAGCCATCACTCCACCAACTGGTGCGGGAAAAGCTAAAGCAAGCTGGATAGAAGTAATAATATAAGTCAGTAAATCTGCTAAAGCTGCAGCTAAAAATATTGCTAATCTTTGTTTTCCACACAGCTTCATCGTTAACCGATATATCCAAAAAGCTGCAAACGGTCCGGCGATCGCCATCGAAAACGCATTAGCTCCTAATGTTGTCAAGCCCCCGTGTGCCAGCAATAGAGCCTGAAACAGCAGTACCAAACTTCCCAAAACCGACATTGCTAAAGGACCGAACAACACCGCACCCAAACCCGTACCTGTAGGGTGAGAAGTGCTACCTGTTACCGAAGGAATTTTCAAAGCGGAAAGTACGAAAGCAAAAGCACCAGCTAAACCTAGAAGAAGTTTGAGTTGGGGTTTTTCCTTGGTGATACGAGTTAAGGATATAAATCCTAAAATCATGAAAGGTAAAGAAACAACCCACCAAAAAGCAGCCCAGTCAAATGGTAGATAACCTTCCATTATATGCATTGCATAAGCCGGTTTAGGTACACCAATTACCAAATATAAGCTTACCAGCGCGATCAAGAGTAAATTCAGCCGTTTGAGATTTTTTCGGATTCCCATAAAGATACGGTTCTGCTTTTAAGTGATTCAATAATTTACAAACAATATTCTCTGTTCACAGTCAATAACAGCAAAATATTAGTGATAAAATAATTAATATTTAAGCGGATTGAAGTTAGAGACAAACTGTAAAATTAGTTGCTATTTTCTACCAGAAAGTTCCCTGGATTAAGTTGAGTATAAAAAATTTTATTCATAATAGCACGGTAATTTAGTGTTAAATATTAGCAAATAGATACTTCATTGTACAGGTATATCTGTAAATTTAATTAATTAAGAATATCGCTTAAAAGTTTAACATTAACATTAACAATAACGCTGACATTGACGTTAACATTGTCATTTAAGTAGATGATTTTCAGATTATTTAGGAATTATGAAAAAAAACCTTACTAGACGCAGAGAGCGCAGAGGGAAGAGATAATGAGAAGTAATTAATTAAGAAATGATTCATCTAAATCAACTATCTTAGAGACACAATCGGGTATTTCTTTAATTGAATTCCCATGTAAAGTAAGTTTTTCTAAATTAGTCAGCTTACAAATGGAACTAGAAATTTCTTCTAATTGATTATCTTCTAAAAAGAGATATTTTAAGTTAGTTAGTTCAAAAAGCTCCTCTGGTAGCTGTGTTAAATTGTTTCCTCTTAAATCAAGTGATTCCAGATTTTTAAGTTGAGATATATCTGCTGGAAGCTCATCTATTTGATTAAAGCTTAAAGCTAAGCCAGTTAAGCTTGTAAGTTGAAAAATAACTGAAGGAATAGATATTAATTCATTCTCTTCCAAATAAAGTTCGTATAGATTAGTAAGTTGAGTTAAATCGGGAAGAGTTTCGATTTTGTTATTATCTAAAATCAAATAGCTTAAATTAGTTAATTGAGATATATTTGTGGGAATATTTTTCAAACGGTTGTAGCTTAAATCCAATTCAGATAAAGAATCTATATCAAATATTTCGGTTGGTATTTCCGTCAAATTATAATTACCTAAATCAAAACAACCCCAATATTCTTTCTTTGCTAACTTGATATTTTTTTGAATTTCAAGCCAGTTTATTTTACGGTAATTATGCATAATTTATGTTTTATCTGGAAATCTTTAATAATCAATTATTTCAAAATCAGTTTTCATCCTACAGTTTATTTTTAGTCGTGTAAGCTGTAAAATATAAATTATTGAGCGTAGAAGGGAATAATATGACACTGGCTGAAGTGCTTCCTGCCGTTAAACGGCTTTCCCCAACAGAAAAACTAAAATTAATCCGAATTTTAGCAGAAGATTTGGATGTAGCAGAAGATATTTCGCCTTTAGAACCCTTTAAAACCTACGATTTACCAACTCCCTATAATAGTTTCGGGGCTGGTGCAGTTTTGATGGAAACTCTTAAGCATTTAGATGCATCTGAGTCATAGCGTATGCGATTCAAATATTCAACTAACAGTCCAACCCAAAATGAATTTGACAGTCTACCAAGGATTCCACTAACACTATCACGAGATGAGCGAAGCGTTGAAGCTACGGGCTTGGTAGATAGTGGGGCAACTGTTAACGTCTTACCCTATGAAATTGGCCTTCAGTTAGGTGCCATTTGGGACTCGAAAAAAGCAATTATTCAGTTGGCAGGTAATCTCACCAACCAAGCAGCAATACCTTTATCTGCAACTGCTCAAATCGGCAACTTTTCATCAACAGAATTAGTATTTGCTTGGGTAAGTAGTCCTAATGCACCATTAATTTTAGGTCAAACAAACTTTTTTATTGAATTTGATGTTTGCTTTTATCGTTCCAAATTAGAATTTGAAATTATACCTAAATCTTAGATATTTACCAAACAAAGTCTAAAAACGGTGCGTTAGGCGCGAAATACAGACATTTCGTCACAATCCAAATAACTTATCGCGCCATAACACACCCTACAAAAAATATCTCTTTATTTCCCTCAGCGCTCTGTGCGTCTAGTAAGGTTTTTTTTAATCAATAATCTTCACCGAAAAACAATCACCAATTTGTAGGGTGTGTTGTCGCCGAGCGCAACGCACCGAAAATGATCGCACATTAAAATTAAAATGGTGCGTTAGGCGCGAAATAAAAATATTTTGTCATCATCCAAATTAGTTGTCGTGCCATAACACACCCTACCATCTAAAAACCCAATTCCCAATCCCCGATTCATTCATCAATCTCCGCTAATTCCATCCACCTTTCTGTCGCTTTATCAATATCTTTCTTTAAATTCTCTACC
The DNA here is from genome assembly GCF_034931125.1 of Rivularia sp. UHCC 0363. Lineage (NCBI taxonomy): Bacteria > Bacillati > Cyanobacteriota > Cyanophyceae > Nostocales > Rivulariaceae > Rivularia > Rivularia sp. UHCC 0363. Next base: position 25,201 of record NZ_JAYGHM010000040.1, read on the forward strand.
TTTTCAAACAACTTTTGTACTTCTGCATAATTCCCCGCAGCTTTGGTTAACCCCATTTCCGCTTTTACTTTATCTTCTTCTAATTGAGCAATTTTCCCTTCCAACTGCTCGAATTCTTTCCTTTCCCAATTCGATAAACGACGCTTCTTTTTATTATCTTCCTTTATAATCTTAGCTTCTACTTTTTGCGCCTCGAATTTTGGCTTTTCTTTGTCTAACTCCGCTTGTAATTGCTTTGCTTTCGCTTCTTCGGCTCTCTTAAAATCTAAATAAACCGAATAATTTCCAGGAAACTCCCGAATCTTTGTATCTTCAAAAGCAAATATTTTATCGATAGTCCGATCTAAAAAGTAACGGTCGTGAGATACTACGATTACGCAACCTTTGAAGTCTTCTAAATAATCTTCCAATACCGCTAAAGTTTGGACATCTAAATCGTTTGTCGGTTCGTCCAATATTAAAACATTCGGCGCACTCATTAACACTCGTAACAAAAACAATCGCCGTTTTTCACCACCAGAAAGTTTATTAATTGGTGCATATTGCTGATTCGGGGGAAACAAAAACCTCTCCAACATTTGAGAAGCACTGATTCTTGTTCCATCGGCAGTTTCAATAAATTCTGCCCCTTCTTGTTTGATATAGTCAATTACTCGCTGGGAATCGTTGGAAGCACCAATCAATTCTTCCGAATGCTGGTCAAAATAACCAATATAAACCGTAGTACCAATATCAACTTCACCCGTATCCGGTTGTTCTCTTCCGGTGATAATATTGATCAAAGTTGATTTTCCGGCACCGTTTTCACCAATTATGCCGACTCTATCTTCAGGGCTAAATTCGTAGGTAAAATCCTTAATTAAAGTACGTTTGCCATAACTTTTCGAGATATTATTAACTTCAATAACCTTTTTACCAATGCGACGACTGGCTGTAGAGATATCAACTTTCCCTTGAGCTTGTTTAAACTCAGTCCCCTGCATCTCTCTAACTCGATCTATTCTGGCTTTTTGCTTAGTACTTCTGGCTTTAGGCCCTTTTTTTAACCATTCTAATTCTCGTCGCAATACTCCTTTAAACTTTTGCTGAGTACTTGCTGCGGATTCTTCTGCTTCGGCTTTCTTCTGTAAATAATATGAATAATTCCCAGAATATGTATAAAAGTCACCTCGGTCAATTTCAATAATCCGATTTGTAACTTGATCTAAAAAATAGCGATCGTGAGTTATTAACAATAAAGCGCCATTTCTACGATTCAAATAACTTTGCAACCACTCTACAGAATCAGCATCCAAATGGTTTGTCGGCTCATCCATTAATAATAAATCTGGTTCGGATAACAAAGCAGTCGCTAATGCAATTCGCTTCCGATAACCACCAGATAAAGTCCCAATTATGGCATCAAAATCAGTAATTCCTAACTGTGACAAAATAATTTTAGCGTTGGTTTCTACTTCCCAAGCGCCAATCATATCCATGCGCTGCGTCACTTCACCCAAACGCGATAATAATTGATTATCTTGGGGATTTTTAGCTAATTTATCGGAAATTTCTTCATACTCGCGCACTAATTTCATTTGCTCTCCACTATCAGCAAATATCTGTTCTAAAACCGTGCGACTTTCATCTAAATCTGGCTGCTGCGGTAAATATATAACCTTAGCACCGGGATTGACAATAATCTCTCCTCCATCAATCGGTTCCATCCCAGCAATCATTTTTAATAATGTGGATTTACCGGAACCATTAGTACCAATTAAACCAACTTTCTCATCAGCATCCAAGCTAAAACTAGCATCTTTGAGAATTTCTTTGATGCCAAAATCTTTTTTGACAGATTGTAGCGTAATAACACCCATAGGATTTTAGATTTTAGATTTTAGATTTTGGATTATTTTATAAGGTGCAGGCACCATCTATTAACATAGCTTAGGTATTTAAATCAGTAAAATAAAAATTTTGTGGGATGCTCCATTCTAAATTACTTTAATAAGATTAAATTGGCTGTAATTTATACTAAAAGCCGTAAAACACCAACAAATAATGATGCGTTACGGCTATTTCAATCAAGGTGCAATTACATTATTGAGACCTGTAATACATCCTAATTTCCAATGACCAATGCCCAATGCCCAATTACCAATATCATTTAATCAAATAAATCTAAAGGTAAATGTCCGTACATATGGTTCATTCCACCATCGCTAGAAGACTGACACGAAACTAAAACCCCGCGATGATGTCCCAAATAGGAATCAATGTAACATAGTCCATTTTTACCATTTAACTTGATATAAACTGGACCATCAATTAAAGGTAAATCGCTTGGAGGCTGATATCCTAAAGCTTGACAATAACTTTTCATCGCTTCAATTCCTTCTTCGGTGGTATCAGCACAAATACCTAAAATTTGATAATCGCACAGACTTGCAAGCAAAGTTAAAGCTTGACGGACTGAAATTTTTTCCGATGGCTTTAATTGTGCTGCAATATCAACGAAATCATATTTACTCAATATTTTCTTGGCTGCTTCAACTGTAATTTGGGTTTGGGGTTTGCTTGTCATAAGCCTAAAAAGGAATCTACTAGGTTTTTACTTCATGTTCCGGTAGAACCTATACTCTACCGAAAATCTACAGCTAGGATTGATCTTGTATGTTACTCAAATTAAACAAAAATGGCACACCACCCTTGGACTCATTTCCCATAACTAAGACTCTTGGCATTTGAGCACCTCCACTTTTCCAGGCTTCAATGGCTTCTTTTTGTAACACCAATTGTCCACCTTGAGCTTTTAAAGTTTCAGCTAACAGTTTTTGCGCTTCTGCTCTACCTCTAGCACGGTTAATATCCGCAAATGCTTCCTGTTCGGCTTCTGCTGCTACGTAAACTGCTCTTTGCGATCGCTGTTCGGCAATTTGCTTTTCTTCAACTGCTTTGGCAAATTCAGGAGAGAAAGTTAAGTCAATGACGCTGGTATCTAAGATAATTATTCCATATTTATCCAAACGTTGTCCTAATGCGTTATCAAAATCATTTTTCAACTCGTCTCTTTTGGTAATTGCTTCTTCTACGGTTCTTCTCGCAGCGGCAACTTTAAAAGATTCCTGAGTTTGCGGTGCAATAATTTTTGAGACGATATTTTCCAAGCTTCCCTGTTTTCTTCTAATTTCAACAACTTCGACGGAATCTATCCGAAAGTTAATCGCAAATTTTGCCGTCAATTGCTGCAAATCTTTAGTAGAACTTTGCGCGGGAATTTCATATTTTTGTACCGTGACATCGTATATATCTACATTAGAAATTACTGGTGGTTTGAAATGAATCCCTTCAAGTAAAGCACCATCTTGAGCTTTACCTAATATACTCAATACTCCGGCTTGACCGGGATTTATAATTACAAATGAATTAAGGCTAAAAACAACAAGTATTGCTACTAGAGTTCCTGCAACTGCGGCTTGCCAACTACCTAATTGTTGACTTTTCAAATTAATACTCCTTTTTATGTGAATTATCAGTTATCAATGAACAATTATCAATAAAAAATTATCAAATCGCGAATGGTGGAGGTGATACTGTTCCAAACCTCCCACATAAATCATCATTAATTATTCATTCATTGATAATTAATAATTGTTGTTTGATTTTCCGTGGTAATATAAATTCCACGCATTTACCTTCATATTGTGGCTCAAGTACTCAAATCCAGTCGGTTGCAAAAACAGCGTCGGAACTCCGCCCATCCGTTAAAACGCTTGCTTGACTACGGACATCATTATCGCAGAAAAATTCGCCTAGCGGTGGTTTGCTCTGTTCTGAACAAATTGTTCGACCTAGCACCTCCAGTGTTAATCGGTTTTGCTGTTGATGTTGTTGTCAAACAGGAAGATTCTATCATTGCCAGTTGGGGAATTAAAGATATTTTTTGGCAATTTCTAATACTTTCGTTCCTCACGGTGGTTATTTGGGTACTGGAATCGATTTTTGAGTATGCTCTGGAAACCCTATGGCGTAATTTAGCGCAAAATATTCAGCACGATTTGCGTTTGGATGCCTACAAGCATTTACAAAATTTGGAGTTAGCTTACTTTGAAGAACGCAGTACCGGCGGTTTAATGTCTATCCTCAGCGATGATATCAACCAATTGGAGCGTTTTTTAGATGTGGGAGCTAACGATATATTGCAAACTGCTACAACTATTGTAATCCTTGGTGGCGCATTCTTTATATTGGCTCCCAATGTGGCATGGATGACGATGTTGCCAATTCCGTTTATCCTTTGGGGAACGTTTGCTTACCAAGATTTACTCGAACCCCGTTACGCTGATGTACGCGAAAACCTGAGCTTTCTGAACTCGCGGTTATCAAATAATTTAAGCGGTATTACTACTATTAAAAGTTTTACTGCTGAAGATTATGAGAGCAAACGTTTAGAATCCGATAGTGATGCTTACCGTCGTAGTAATAGTAAAGCAATTAAACTTTCTGCTGCTTTTGTTCCTTTAATTAGAATGTTAATTTTAATTGGATTTACAGCGCTGTTACTATTCGGTGGGATGTCAGCAGTTAATGGTCAGATGTCTGTCGGAACTTACAGTGTTTTGGTCTTTTTAACTCAAAGATTACTTTGGCCTTTAACTAGATTAGGGCAGACTTTTGATTTGTATCAGCGAGCGATGGCTTCTACCAATCGGGTCATGAATTTGTTGGATACTCCCATTACAATTTACCCCGGAGACATCGATTTACCCGTTGAAAAAGTTCGTGGTGAAATTAGGTTTAATAATGTTACCTTTGCTTATCAAGATAGACAGCCAGTAATTAAAAATTTATCATTACAAATACCCGCTGGAAAAACGATTGCTATTGTCGGTTCTACAGGTTCGGGTAAAAGCACTTTAGTTAAGTTGCTGCTGCGATTTTATGAAATAACTTCCGGGACAATTACAGTTGATAATATTGAATTACAAAATATCAACCTGCAAGATTTACGTCGCTGTATCGGTTTAGTAAGTCAAGATGTCTTTTTGTTTCACGGTACGGTAGCTGAGAACATTGCTTACGGAACCTTCAACGCTAACGAGAAAGAAATCATGACAGCGGCTAAAGTTGCAGAAGCTCACGAATTTATTATGCAGCTACCCCAAGGTTATCAGACAATAGTAGGCGAACGCGGACAAAAATTATCTGGCGGACAAAGACAAAGGATTGCGATCGCAAGAGCAATATTGAAAAATCCACCCATATTAATTTTAGACGAAGCCACCTCAGCGGTAGATAATGAGACGGAAGCCGCAATTGCTCGGTCATTAGAACGAATCACCGTCGATAGAACCACCATTGCGATCGCGCATCGTCTTTCTACAATTCGCAACGCAGACCGCATATATGTGGTCGAATATGGTGAAATTGTCGAATCCGGTACCCATGAAGAATTATTAGAACACAACGGAATTTACGCAAGTTTATGGCGCGTACAGTCTGGGTTAAAATAAGTTATTACTGAGCAGTAAGCAGTAAAAAAATGATCCACAACAAAAGAGGGAGAAAATTGCATTTTTCGCTTAGCAAAGGTCAGAATCCTATTAATATTTAAATCGCAATAAGTACTAACGTAAAATCATTTATATAATTACTCGTGAGTTATATAAACCTTCCCTATTCCCTATTCCCCTTTGCGTGAGATAATTAAATTAATTGCTTATTCAGAAATGTAATCATGTTTGGTAGCACTCAATCGGATATACCTCAACCCAAATGGTTGCACAAGCTAGATAAATTTGTCAAAGCACACAAGCAGGAATTAGCTGCACTTTCGTGGGGACTTTGGCAGCAAAATGGTAATAGTAAGGGTACTATCGGTATTGATATACAACCAAAGCCGCATTTTGTATATTGTCCCTTAGAAGCAATTCATAAATTTGACGATAATGTCGATCGTAAGCTTCAGGAAATATTGGGTTTGATCGATAATCATCGACCCGAAGTAGAAGTTTTAATGATAGGTATTGGCAAAGAACAAATCAAGTTAATTTATTTTGAACCAGAACCCTCACCACCTGTTTGTTTTACCCAAATTAATCGTGATGTAGATGGATTATTGGATCTTTTGGAGGTGCGAATGGGTGATGAGATTGTTGATAGATCGCCCTCAGACTAGAAGTCTGGGGCTATACAGACTAAACTTCAAAGAGTCCCGTTTGTGTATGCGCGTTAGCGGAGCGTACCCGTTCACCGCAGGGTGTTCCCGTAGGGTTTCTTCTATTAGCTAAAAACTTGACAGTACCTAGTAGATTTGGGCAGCTTTCACTAATCTTTGCTTAACCTTGCATTAACCATCCATCGATCAAAGAATACTAATATAAACTTAGTATCTTTTTTTTTATAACATTACTTAAAACTGAATTATCTAGGTCGTCTATACAACAATTAATCTCTTGATGTTTCAGGTAGAATACTGCTGTGAAACCAACATTTGATTTAATAAACGGTTTGGGAGACATATAGGAGTGGATGAACAACTTCAAAAACTGATTAACGAAGTGTGTCGTTATGAAAAAGGTAGCGCAGAAAGGCAAAAAGCTTTAAATAACTTGCTGATAATTGTTCAACAGCTTCCCGGTATTTACAAATCTTACCATCTAGACTATTTAGAAGCGTTAAATCAAACATGGGAATGGTTTTGTCGGAATATTGAGCAATTTCAAGTAACTCCGGATCGAATAGAAACCAGTTTAGTTAAATGGATTAACGGTTATCTGAAGTGGCGCGTTAAAGATTTATATATTGCGGATGGTAACTATACAATTAGTTTAGATAAACCAATAGGTAACGATGATGGTAAACAAGTAACCAGATTAGATATACTACCAGACCCGAAGTTTACGAGTTTTACTTTGGATTTGCTCGATGTCAAAATTGCGGAAATTCAACAACGCGATCGCGAAACTTGGGGAAAAAGAATTATCCAGTTTATCGAAGAAGACGAAAATGGCCAGTTGAGACGCTGTTGTACCAGGGTAAATACGGAATGTCACTGTCAACTGCTCGCAAAACGGTTATTACTCGCAAACCCGTCTCATAAAATTGCCGATATTGCCAGAGAGTTTAATGTAAGCAATCAAACTCTATATTCTCATTGGAAAAAAAAATGCTTACCTTTACTTGAAGAAATTGGTGTGAATTTAAGGATTGATAAATGAATAGCACGCAACCAGACTATTTACAGGTTCCTCTTGGGAAAGATGCTCATCGTTATGCGGAAAAATTTGCTGCGGAGCAAGATTCTGTAGAGAAGGGTAAACAAGTTTATTTAAATACTTTAGCAGTTTATGGCGTTAATAATTATTTAAAATGGTTAAATATAGAAACAGCCTTGCATAAAAGCGACAGTTGGAATTGGAGTCTCAGGACATTTTTTGATATTGCCGATTTAATGTTACCTAATGTTGGTAGATTAGAATGTCGTCCGGTATTACCTGGTGAAACTTGTTTGGTTTTACCCCAAGAGGTAATGAGAGAAAGAATTGGTTATATTGCTGTTCAGTTAACAACAAAATTAGATTTTATTGAAATATTAGGATTCGTCCCAGCAAGAGTAATAATTGGGAATTCGGAAGTAATTGAAATTAGTCGATTGCAACCTCTGAATATTTTGATTGATAGTATAAGTAAACGCCAAAAATTAGTAAATTTGTGTCAGTGGATCGAAGGAGTATTCGATTCTTGTTGGCAATCTCCAGAATTAGTTTTAGCTGATAATTTCAGAGGTACTGCGACGGCTACTCGTCAAAATACCGAACAGACAAATTCCGTGAGTCGAGCTAAGGTAATTAATGTTGGAAAACAGATAGTTTCATTAATGGAATTAATCCCAACAAATAGTGATGTGTTTGATATTAGATTGCGGCTTTATCCGGCAGAAAATAATGTTCACTTACCCCAAAATTTAGAATTAACTATTTTGGATGAATCGGGGAATGCCTGTATGAAAACTCAAGCAGAAACCGCTAATGATTGGATACAGCTTGAATTTAGCTGTCACCATGAAGAGAAATTTAGTGTGGAACTAAAGTTAGGAGAAACAAGTATTACTGAAGATTTTGTTGTTTAAATTGTGATGTAGCAGAGATTATTTATTGAGATAAAGCAACAGATTATATTGTTGAAAATCAGGGGCTTATTTTTAATCTAAAATCCATAATCCAAAATGAGGAAGAGGATAAAATCAAATGGCGATTGTCAAACTTAAACTCAGGGGAAATTGCCGAGATGGATTCCATGTAGATTTAACAGCGCAGCTATTAAACATTGAAACAGAAGGATTTTTACCTCCGCTTCCAGCGCAATTGGAATCATCTTTTAATAATTGGCAATTAGCTTATCGTCAAATTGATGCAGTGCGTTCTTATATTGCACCATCACCGGGGATGCGGATTATTCCTAAAGCCGTAACGAAATATTCTAGTACTGAATACGTCACATCGGTCAAAGAATGTTTAAATGAGTGGCTTAATTCCGGGGATAGCAGATGGCTTCCGGTGCGGGATCGATTAATTGCGATCGCGCAACAAATTAACTACACAGATGAAGAAGTTCGCTTTATTATCGATGCTAAAGATGTTAATTTACGTCGTCTTCCTTGGCAAGAATGGAATTTATTTGAGGAATACTACCCCCAGGTAGAAATTTCTTTAGATGCAGCCAAAAGCTCATTTAGAAAGACAAATGATGTATTTCCGAAAAGTTCCAAAATTAGAGTTTTAGTTGTCGTTGGTAGAAGCGACGGTATTAATACGAAAGATGATTTAGAAGTAATTAAGGAGTTAGAACAACATGGTGCAGAAGTTATTTGTTTGATGCAACCCAACCGTAAAGAATTATGTAATGCTTTGTGGGATGAACAAGGATATCATATTTTTATATTTACGGGACACAGTGGTAGTCAAGAAGATGGCTGCATTGGGTGGATTGAACTCAACGATCGCGATAGTTTGAACATTGAGGAATTCAAAGAAGCTTTAAAACAAGCGATCGATAGAGGGTTGCAGTTAGCAATTTTTAATTCCTGCGATGGTTTGGGGTTAGCAAATCAATTAGCACAACTGTATTTACCCCGCTGTATTGTGATGCGCGAACCCGTACCTGATATTGTAGCAGTAGAATTTTTAAAATACTTTTTTGCAGAATTTACTCGTAATCAATCTGTTTCCAAAGCTTTAAATAAAGCCCGCAAACGTTTAGAACATTTCAATTTCGATTATCCGGGTGCAATTTGGTTGCCGACAATTTGTGTTGCATCTAATATAAAATCCTTAACTTGGGAATCGCTGAATTCAGGAAATGTTACTTCTCAAATTGACGAAGCACCGGATAATTTAACATCTAATCAAGCCAATCAAAAGCCAAACATTAAACTTAAACCACTAATATTAACAGGTTTAGCTGTCGGTGGTATAGCTATTTTGGCTTGGAATATATTTTTAAAACCAACACAACCACAAACATTCGTAGATTCTCCTGACAAATCAACGCAGACAACATTTAGTTCCATAACAGTTCCTTCTGGGATATTCCGTTACGGAGGTAGCACTACTTGGGACCCACTCCGGCAAATTGTAGAACCCGAAATTCTTGCAACCCATCCAAACTTTAAATTAATAAATCAAGGTGCGATCGGTTCGGAAGCCAGCATCGAAAAATTATTAGATGATAAACTTGAAAATGGAAATCTCGATTTTGCTTTATCTTCTCGGGATTTGGAACAATCAGAAACACAATCAAAGCAAGATAATTTTAAACTAAAACAAATACCAGTAGCTATGGATGGAATTGCGATCGCAGTTAATCCTAAACTTCAGATAGCAGGTTTAACTATCGAGAATCTCAAAGATATTTATACCGGCAAAGTCACTAACTGGAAACAAGTTGGAGGTGCCGACTTACTCATAGTACCTTACTCTCGCAATCCAAATAGAGGAGGTACACCCAAATTTTTTGCTGATGAAGTTTTAAAAAATGAAGGATTTGGTAAAAATATTCAGTTTAAGATCGAGACATCAGAAGCTTTACGGATGGTAGAAGATAATCTTGGTGGTATTTATTATGCATCCGCACCAGAAATAGTTCCCCAATGTCGTGTTAGAACATTACCTATTGGACAAACATCAGATAATTTTGTTTCTCTTTACAAAAAACCATTTATTTCTCCAGAAAAATGCGAAGAAGATAAAAAACTTAATCAAATTAATCAAGTCAATATCGGAGAGTTAACAAGTAATTACCCTCGACATTTGACTCGTAAACTTTACGTAATTTACAAGCATACAGATTCAAGACATCAAGAACCCGATTTACAACAAGAATCAAATGCAGAAAAAGCAGGTAAAGCTTACGCAAATTTGTTGAAAACAGATGAAGCTAAAGAATTAATGAAAAAAGCCGGGTTTGCTCCAATTTAGAAATTTTACTTAGAAATTTTTTAGATTTTTTTGTTGTTTATTTTGTCTTTGAAATTTCTAAAGCCTAACATTTTTATTTAACTAATTATTACGAGAACATAAAATTAGATATACCAAAGTATCAATTAAACGTTCTGCCGACATTGGCATTATTTCTTTACCATTGAGAATCTCTTGAGTAATCATAAAATTTATCAAAGTACCTATAAAAATTCGCGCTACTGCTTCCGTATCAGAAATGTTTAATTCTGTATGGACGGCAAAGTAATTACTTAAAGCCTGATGTGCAGGTAAAGCCAAATTGCGAATAAAGACCTGTGGTAAATGAGGAAAACGACCTGATTCCGAGATAATTAACCGCATAAAAGCTTGATATTCGGGCGGTTCCGACATAATTTCACTTAACAAAGTATTTGCTAAATTTCGCAGTACTTGTTCCGGTTCCCCTTGCATATATTTGATGCCAAATATAGTTTGAAACCGTTGAGTAGCCATGTGTTTTACTAAAGATGAAAATAACGTTTCTTTATCTTTAAAATGGCTATAAAGAGTTTGTTTTGATACACCAGATGAAGCCGCAATTCTATCCATACTAGTATCTGAATAGCCCCGCTTCAAAAATTCTGGCATTGCTCCAAAGAGAATTTTTTCTGATTTTAAAGCTGATTTTTTGGCTTTGAATTTCCCCATGTTTCGCAGAGTAAAGAAGCTAAAACTAGGTTATTTAAATCTACTTTGTAACACTTTACAATCTACGAAAAAAAATAACTCTATCATACTATACAGTCTAGTTTGAAATTGAAAGTTATCATACTCCACAGTCTACCTTATAAATAGAATTGCTTTTCTGGTTTTTTATCTGTTTTATTCTTATCTGATTTATGAATTACAAGATTAAGTTTGCGTCAGTAGTATCATATGCCACTATATTAATACTTTAATATTAGTATTTTGAGCAAATTGAACCAAAATAATTTCTAATCAAAAACGATAAAATGAACTCTGAATCTCAAATACAGCTTAGAGAAACTGCTTTAATTACCGGAGCCGCTAGCGGAATTGGTTATGAATTAATGCAGATATTTGCTCAAAATAAATACAATCTTGTATTAGTAGATAGAAATCAACAAAAGCTTTCTGAAATGGCGGAAGAATTACCCAAAAAATTCGGTATTTTGGTCAAAGTTATTGTTAAAGATTTATCGATTCCTTTTGCAGCAAAAGAAATTTTTGCAGAATTAAATGAGTCATTAACCAAAATTGATGTATTAGTAAACAATGCTGGATTTGGTAACTATGGATTATTCAACGAAACAGATTTGAATGCCGAGTTAGAAATGATGCAAGTTAACATGGTATGCACTACACATTTAACCAAATTATTTCTCAAAGGGATGGTAGAGCGAGGTAAAGGGAAAATATTAAATGTTGCTTCCACCGCTGCTTTTCAACCGGGACCTTTAATGGCAGTATACTTTGCTACTAAAGCATACATCTTTTCATTTTCGCAGGCGATCGCCAATGAATTAGAAGGTACTGGTATAACTGTAACAGTTCTTTGTCCGGGTCCAACAGCATCCGCTTTTCATCATAGAACTGGAATGTCGGACTCGAAGTTACTCAAAACTAAGAATATGATGGATGCTCGAACCGTAGCCGAAATTGGCTATCGTGGGTTAATGACAAACAAAGCTACGGTTATTCCTGGATTACAAAATCAAATATTAGCTGAAGTTGTCAGATTTATTCCCAGAAACCTGCTAACCAAAATAGTTAGGACTACCCAGGAGGTCAAAGATTAATTATAAGTAATAAGTACTGACGCAAAATTATTTATATAATTACTCATGAGTTATATAAACTTTCTTTATTCCCTTCCCAGACGAAATGTTTAATTTATTTTGCACGAGTACTTAGCAGAATTGTTGCTGGTGCTGTGAATATTTTAGTTTTGTATAAAAAAGCTTATTAGTTACGCTTTAACGCTAAATACACGAATTAGCGCTAAAGCGCAACTACAAACTTTAATTATATTTTTATCGATTAATTGCAATTTTGCTCGGATTATTTTTTGAATTATTTTCTAATTTAAAGGAATTAAAAAAATGTGTAGCATCTCCAGCTTGGGAGTTAGAAACGTCGAGAATATATAGCCTTTTGCCCACTAAAAATAAACGAATATTAGCAATTATAATTTGATTTTCAGATTGATTTTTATTTTGATATTCTACTTCTATACCCGGATATTTTCCTAACTGAATATTTTGCTCTTTTAATGATTTTGCTTCCCTACCTAAAAATTCTTTTAAAAAATTATCATAAATTTCGCTCAATGGTAACTTACTTAAATCCGTTTTATAATCAACGTAACCTACGATATAAGAGCTTTTCTTCGTATCCGCATAGTAAATATTTATCGAATAATCTTTACTTTGAGAATTTAAATTAGTTACAGATGTATCGGGTACGAAAATAGAAAAATTCCCTTGACTGGAATAAAACTCTTTCCATCCGGAAGTTGCTGTTGCGGAAATATCAGGATTAACTTCCGCTTGTATTTGTGTCAATAACTGCTTCGGAGAAAACGCAATTGTTGCATCAATTGGGGTATATGTTATTACTCCTAACCCCAGCATTACAACGTTTAGTGCTAATTGATTCATTTTCGTCTTTCCTGCAATACTGGAAAATCCTTGAGTACAAATCTTAATACAGTCAAAATCCATTCAAATCACTATGATTATTTAAATTAACTTTCATTTATTCTGAAGGTTTGTAGTCTCCCGACGATCAGGGAAAAACGAACTCCTCAAAACTTATGTGGTGAAGTATTAGTACTCCGCCACGTTAATTTT
>NZ_JAYGHM010000040.1:38811-51167 GCF_034931125.1 Rivularia sp. UHCC 0363
GAGGGGTTAGCGTAGTGCGACCATCTTGGTCGCTCGTTACCATCAGGGAGCGAGACCCGGACACTAGGGAGCGAGACCCGGACACTACGAATTTATTACTCCTCAAAATTAACGAAATGAACTACTAATTATGACTATATTTATATAACTATTCCCTATTCCCTATTTCCTACCTCACACAAAGTTCCAAAAAAAATCAATCAATAAAGCCTTCTTCCCTGGCTCGAATATGAGTTATAACTCGAAGATTTTTTCCTTGATTTTTTAATTCTTCAACATTCATTTCTAACACTTCTTGTAGTTTATACCAATAGTGGCGTACCATTCGTTCGGAAACACATATATGTGCAGCAATTACTTTGTCTTGCAATCCTTCCTCAAATGCTAAATTAAGTAATCTTAACCACTCCGGCTTCAATTCTAATCCCGAATTAATTGCTTTAATATCCCTAGTATGAGTCAATCCCTGTAAAGCCCAATCGACTCTATTTAGCATATCTTGACTGGAAACACATTTATCAACAACTACAAAACCCGATGGATGATTATGAATCTCTGACTTCATCCGGACTAAGTTTTTTATACAGGTACTTTGCACGAGAATATTAATTTGAGGATAGTTAACTAACAAATTTTTGAGTAACTGTATTCCATTATTTATTTGAGTTGGTTCTCTAACATTTTGAGCAATACAAATGTCTGTAATCACTAAATCTGGTTGAAATATCGCAACTTGATGCAGAGCATTTTCTACAGTCCTAGCAGTTTGAATCACAGCATTTGGGTAGGACGAACGTAATATTTTAATTGTCCCATTTAAAAAAACTTCGTAACTATCTATCAACAGAATTTTAGGTGACAAGTTTTGTAAACTTAGTATCATATTTAGTTCCTCTGAATATATTTTGTTGTACGCATATCTATTTTTAATTAGTAGCAGTGCTTTAAAAAACCCTGAATCCGCAGATAATTGCCTTGCACGGAGAAAACAGTCTTAAAAATTATAGTTTCTGCTTTATCCTCCCTTAGACTCTGCTACAATATAACTCCGTAATTATGCTGTGACTAGTCATATAAGAACATTTTACATTAATCTTCGGAATTGCTCGCTAAGGCTCTGGTATCCTCATTTAAACTGAAAAACGCGAAGAAAAGTTAAATTCCTCGCGTATTTATGGCTTATTCTGTTGTTGAAATGATATATTGCCGCTTCGAGGCTTAATTGATCGCGCTTGCGTTATTTAGAAACGGTAGCCAAGTCCAACACTAAAGCCTGCATCAACATTGTTATCTAAAGGAACGGTTAAATCACCGAAAACTACTATATTTGTAGCGATTTCTTTTTCTGCACCAGCATTGAGAAACGCGGTAGAGTCACCGCTACCGAAACTTAAGCCAGCACCAGCATAAGCATTTGTTTTGTTACCGATAGGCAAATCATAAGTAACCGCAGGTGAGAAAAATGTCTGAGTGCTACCACTACCATCCACTAAAGTTACATTACCTCTGACGGAAATTGGTAACTGACGAACGTCATATCGTCCGTAAACGTTAAGTCTGGTTACTCCACCACCAGTAGAAAAGCTACCACCAACGTAGCTTCCTTCTAAACCTCTTTGAGTTTGAGCATTTGCAGATAACGTGGACGCGAAGCTTAAAGTACAAGCAATTGCGGACACAGCAGAAATTTTTGCAGCAGACTTAAAAAACTTTAGCATGATTAATTATCAGTATAAATTTAAACTAGAATATAGTGTGTTCGGATTTCAAAAGATTTGAGCAATATCTTGCTACAAAAGTTTTTTTTACTCAGAGTGATAGAATCTTAGCTCAGTATTTTTTCTAGTGTCGGTATGGAAAAACACTTATAGCAAAATTCTTGATTGACCTAAAAAGTAAGACCAAAAGCTAAATTTTTGATATATCAACATAACCTTATATATTTCCTTGAACTCCGAATTACTCCGAATTACATATAAATTCAAAATTAGAATGTAGAATATATTCAGTCAGCTAAATTTTGAGTAAAAATGTTCCCAATTGATTTTTTGACTGAAATGGCCCACAAACACGAACTTTCTCAGGAACAAGAGGAAGTTTTTTTGATGCGAATGGGTAATGGTCAAAGCTACGAACAAATAGCCTTTGACTTAGGTACTTCTGCGGATGCTTGTCTGAAAAGAATGGGTCAAGTTTATAAAAAATTCAATGTTAGCGGTAATAGTAGAGGTAAAGAAAATCGTTTAAGAATTTTATTGTCAAGTCAATGCGAACAATCCAAAGCTAATAAACAAGATAACTCCGAATTATCCGAAATGGAGCAGCAAACGGAGGGTATATCTACTTCTGAAGAAAATAAAATATCTGCGATCGCGCAAAATTTACCGACACGGGAATATACAGCTTTTGTGGGTCGCGATCGCGAAGTTGCGCGATTGATAGAGTTGTTAGATTACGGACATTCTGCTCATTTAATTAGCATAGATGGTATCGGTGGGGTAGGTAAAACTACTTTGATTGTAGAGGTAGCTTATCGCTGTCTATCAGCTAAATCACCGGCTTTTGAAGCCATAATTTTTACCTCTGCAAAACAAAATCACCTTACTTCCATCGGATTGTTACCCCGATTGATTTACCAACGGACTTTACGCGATATCTGTCGAGAAATTGGTCGTGTTTTTGAGTTTTCGGAAATTAATAATTTATCTTTACCAGAACAAATCGAGGTGATTCGTAACAAGCTTTCGCAAACTAAAACTTTATTGATTGTTGACAATTTAGAAACTATTGAAGACAAGCAGGAAGTTCTGTCTTTTCTCTACGATTTACCACCAGCAGTTAAAGTAATTATTACTACCCGCGAGCAAACATTATTTGTGCCGATTCGGCTGAATTGTCTGCCCAAAGAACATGGTTTGCGGCTGATTCAACAGGAAGCCAAAGAAAAGAGCGTTCAGTTGACCAACCTGGAATCACAGCAACTTTATGAAGCAGTAAGCGGAGTACCCGCTGCGATGATTTATGCGATCGGACAGATGGCTGCTGGTTATTTGCTATCAGATGTACTGGTATTAATCAAAAATCCTCAAGGCGATATTGCTCGTTTCTGCTTTACAACATCAGTAAATCCTCTGATAAACCTGCCACCTTATTATCTATTAATGGCACTGACTCTTTTTGTCCAGCCGGTGACGAGAGAAGCTATTACGAGTATTGCTTTTGAAAAGCCAGACCCGATTGTGACCTCGCAAAGTTTGGTCAAGTTGCAGCAACTTTCTTTAGTTGATCGCCAACAGGAGCGGTATATTTTAACCGCGTTGACTCGTGAATATGCTTGGGCCCAATTAGCTGCAAATGCCGAATTTGAACGGCAATTACGTCAGAGGTGGGTAAATTGGTATCTGACATTTTCGCAGTCATTCGGAGACAAAGATTGGCAGGAATGGCATTTAAGTTACGAATACTTAGAAACCGAATGGGAAAATCTGCAAGCAGTGTTAGAGTGGTGCATTTCCCAAGGTCGATATTCCGAAGTAAAAATTTTATGGCAAAGTATTAAAGGATATATTCATACCCGTGGATATTGGGACGAACGTTTAGAGTGGAGTGCTTGGTTGATTGGAGCTGCAAAACAATCTGGTGACTGGGTAACAGCCTTAGAAGCAATGTGCGATCGCGCTTGGACTTTAGTGAGAATGCGTCAGTTACCAAACTTACAAGAAGCACAAATATTATTGCAAGAAGCTTGGGATTTAGGTCAAAATCAAACCGTAAATTTTAAGTTAGAGTTAGCTGCAAATATGGTGATTTTGCACGTTCATTCAGCACAATTTCAGCAAGCACAAGAATGGTTAACAGTAAAACAACAGCTTTTAGAAGCAGCTAAACTCAGCGAATCAAAATATCAGGAAGAGCAAGCGCAGATTTTGTATTACCAAGGACAGATATTTTATCGACAAGGTAATTATCAGCAAGCACAAACAACTTTTGAGCAAGCATTATTAAAAGCACAACAAATAGAGTGGCAAAAAGCAACCGCAGCCATTCATAATTGGTTAGCAGATATTGCGTTAATAAATGGTGATTTAGCTTTATCTCGACAACTCTTAGAGTTAAGCTTGCCAATGGCACAAAAGAATAAAGATAAGCGAATTATTGCTTTCCACAAATCGACATTCGCTAAACTTGAAAAAGCCTGTGGAAATGAATATCTTGCTCAGCGTTTAGCAAAAGAAGCCGCAGAAAGCTTTGAAGGTTTAAAAATGACTGCGGAAGCTCAAGAAATGTACGCTTTACTTGCAGAATAAAACAATTATCAATTATCAGTTAAGTAATAAACCCAAAGATGCAACAAATTGTAAGTTTGGTTTAAAAACTTTTCTCTACTCCCTACTCCCTTGTCCTAATTACAATTTTCAACGCTAACCTACTTATTCTTCATTAATAATTGGAAATAATCTGTAAATCCCCAGAAGTTGTAGGGTTGGTATTAATAGGTAAATCGGCACAAGCAGCAATCTGAAATGAGGTATTCTCTAAGATATCTACTCCAAACATTTCTCCAAATAAAGCTTTAGTTTTGCCAAAAGATTGTTCGTATATTTGAAGCGTACCATCGTTTTGTTCGCTACTAATAGCAGAGCAATGGTTGAGAATATAGCCAAAAAGATAATAGCAATCTTGAATATACTTGATTAAATTTACCTCAATATGAGTATGCCAAACCAAGTCAATTTCTTGAGTAGGAACCAGCATTACAGCAGGATAAAGTGACTTGAGATGCAAATATAGCTTGTAACGATTAATTGCCACTTGTGTTTTTTCTAGCGTCCATCCATAAGAAGACATAAGTTGCTTTTCAACCGCTTGGAGATTCAGTTTATTCAACTTATTTAGAAATGTGACAATAGTCATAGTTTTAATAGCTCCAGAAAAATATGAGTCAGATTATTTCGTTTAAACAATCGTCTCTTGTTTATTTATCAGACCCTTGAGAGTGCTTTTACGAAAAGTTTGGTATTTTTTTTGACTTATATCGACAAAAAGACTGTTATTAATAAAAAAAATAAAACTACTTACTTCTTCCTACTTCCTATTCCCTGCTACGAATAGCAAATCTTCCCGTACAAAAATTAAATGTTGTTTAAATAAAGGCTAAATATATCAAATAGCTAAAAACTATCCTTTTACTGGACAGAGTTTTTTCATAAATTTGCAGTAACAGACTGATTAAGTAGTATACAAACTGTTAGAAAATCATTTTTATCAAATATCGACTCAAAAACAACTAGTCGTAGCGGGATGCTCTTAGAAAATTAAGATTAGATAAAATTTTGTCAAACTTGATACTTTTGATCGCTTTCAGGGAAATCTATTACTAATCAACATTTTCTTTAGATGGCTAAGTAAATTCACTACTATTTCTAACTTTATCAACAACTCTATGACTAATAAATTATTTAAAAACTGCTCGATTTCTATTTCTCTTTCTGTATTAGGTGCAATGTTACTTGCTGCTTGTACTTCCGGAGGAGATTCCACTCAAGGTAATTCCTATGAAGGGTTTGAAGTCAAATTCTTGGTAGGAAGTGCTTTAAAAGAATTTTGCGATCGATCCGCTCAACAATTTAACGCTACAAAACCCAAACTAGATAACGGTAAGGCTTTCTACCTTAAATGCGAAGCTAAAGGTAGTGGGGATGTGGTAACAGAAATGACTTCTCTAGCTCAGCAACTCAAAGCCGGAACTTTACAACCCGACGATGCGAAATTCCCCACATTGCTTTCCGTAGATGGAGAAATTTACCACTCTCAACTACTTTATCAATTCAGTCAAATCTTTCCCGGACAAAACTATATTCCTCAAATTACCGATGCACCGCTACTTGCGAGCAGTCCGATGGTATTTATGGCACCCGCCGATGTAACCGCAGGATTACGCAAGCAGCAAGACTTATATAAGACATTGGTAACAGCGAAGAATCATCAAGAGATCGATCCAAGCAGCCCGCAACTGCCGATAAACTTTGTGCATACAGCCCCCACTCGGTCCAACTCCGGATTGCAAACACTAGTAGCGCAATTTGTCAGCGTATCCGGGAAAAGACCGGAACAATTGACAGCAGCAGATGTCCAAAAATATCAAACAGAAATTCAAAAAATTCAAAGTAAAGTCACTCGTTACGGAATTTCTACTAACGCTTTGGCTACCGACATGGTAAAAAACGGTTCCTTTTGGGCATCTATAGGTTCGGTATATGAATCATCGGTAATTCAAGCCAACTCGAACTTACAACCCGGTCAAACTCGTTTTGAGGCGATTTATCCTCAAGCTACATTTACATCTAATATGCGGGCAATTTTACCTAGTGGAACGTGGGTAAATGCAGATGAAAAAGCCGCCGCTCAAAAAGTAATCGAATACTTAAAAACTCCTCAGACACAAAAAATTGCTACAGAACTAGGTTTAAGACCTGGAGTACCGGGAGTAGAATTAGGTGCAAAATTTACCCCCCAATTTGGCGTTCAACCCAATGTCAAATATGATTCCTTGCGTCCTCCGCAACCAGAAGTAGTTGCAGCCATGCTCAAATCCTGGCAAGAATTTGCCAAGAGACCTTCACAAGTAGTTGTAGTCGTAGATTCTTCCGGTTCCATGTCGGGTAATAAATTACCTTCCGTACAAAATACCTTACGTAACTATATTCAAACTTTGGGGCCAAAAGAGCAAATTGCAGTTATTGACTTCGACTCAGAAATACGTACACCAGTAAAAGTTGACAGTACAACCCAAGGACAAGCTCGCGGATTAGAATTTATCGGTAGTTTACAAGCCGATGGTGGTACCCGACTGTACGATTCCGCATTAGAAGCCCGTAACTGGTTGCAACAAAATCTGCGTAAAGATGCGATAAACGCTGTAGTTATCCTTACAGACGGTGACGATTCTGAATCCCAGATTAATCTCGACCAATTACGTCAAGAATTGGAAAAAAGTAACTTTAACAGCGATAAACGTATAGCCTTTTTCACAGTAGGTTATGGAAAAGAAGGAGAATTCAACCCCGAAGTACTCAAACAAATAGCCGAGTTCAACGGAGGTTATTACCGCAAAGGAGACCCCGAAACCATTTCTACATTAATGGCAGATTTGCAAGTCGAATTTTAAATCAATGAACAGTGAGCAGTTAAGAGTTAGTACCACCGGAATTATTAATCAGTGTCATCAGTGTCATCCATTTAATCTGTGTTCGGAGTTAGGAGTTAAGAATAAAAGGTTATATCTATAATTACCAATGCCCCATTCCCCATTCCCCATTCCCTATTATCAATTATGAAATTAGCAAACCCCCTTTATTATCCAATCGCTGTATTAGCTGGTGGAATTGTTCTTGTTGCAGGTGTTCGCTTGATTGGATTACCTAATTTAGTTGTTTTACCAGCAGCCGCAATAGTAGCCACAGGTGGTGCTGCTACAATCAAATCGAGGGAACCTGATGCCCAGAAAATTGCTCAACAGGAGATACAAAGAGAATTACAGCTATTGCAAACCTCGGCAAAAACTTTAGCAGAAAAAGCCGAAATATTAGGTCAAGAAGCCAATCAATTATTAAGTCGCGGTTCATATCAAATGGATTTACTGGTAGCAGTGCAAGAAGCTTGTCAAAGAGTAATTGAACTACCAATAAAAATTGATGAACTAGGTAGAAGAATTCACGGAGCCAACTCTTTATTATCAGTTAACGATTTACAACAGCAATTACAAGAAGTAGAAGCAAAACGTTCCTCATCTTCTGGTATTGCACGTCAACATTTAGACCAGCTTACCAACAGCTTGCAGCGGAATATTCAGCTAGCAAAAGAAGGACAAAACGCCCGCACGGCACAAATTACTAGTCTTTATACTTTAATTCAAGATTCCGCTGGGGTATTACAACAAATCCAAAATAAATTACGTACTGTCGATTTAACAGATTCCCAGCAAGTTCATGAATTACAAGCATCTACTGACGAACTTACTAGCTTACAAGATAACTTTGCTTTTCTGGTTCGGAAATAGTCACATTTTAGATTTAATCTGGCGGTTGAAACCGCTGCTACACAAGCAAAACCCACCTGCGTGGGTGATGAATTCTGGTTATTTTCATCCAAACATTCCTTAATAAACATGAAAAAAACTAATTCTAAACTTCAAAATCGTGCTTTTACTTCTGCTTGTATTATTGTTGCAGCATTAGGTTTAGCTTACGCTCCTATCCCTGGATTGCAGCAAACCGTTGTTATAGTCAGCGGCACAGAATTACAAGCACCACTCGAACAACTAGAAGCTAAATTTGAACAAGAAAATCCGAATATAAAAATAGACCTTAAATTCCAAGGTTCTCAAGATATAGTAAATAAATTCATCGACCAAAAAAACGATTTTACTCCTACAGTTTTGATACCAGCTTCAGGTGAATTACTTGATGAATTAAGCCAGCGCTATCAAGCGCAAAATAACAGCGAAGCTTTTTATAATCAACCCCAACCTATTGCTAAGACCTTACTTGTCGCGATCGCTTGGTCGGAAAGAGGTAACGTTTTGTTCCCTAATAATCAATTTTCTTGGTCAAGAGTAGAACAAGCAATGCAAGCCAATAGTTGGTCAGCGGTAGGAGGACAAAAAAGTTGGGGAAGTTTCGATTTTGTGATCACAGATCCCACTCGTTCTAATAGCGCTCAAGCTAGCTTAAATTTGTGGGCAATGTCAAAACTCAACGCTAGCAATCCTAATAATATCGATTACAATAATCCTGCCATCACAACACTTTTTAGTACAGTTAAAAAATCAGTTTATCAACCACCGCGTTCTACAGACATTCTTTTACAAGAGTTTATTACTCGCGGTCCTAATGACGCTGATGTAGCAACAGTATACGAAAGTATTGCTCTTTCTCGCTGGCAGCAATCCGGGAAAAATCAAGGTAAACCCTATCAAATTTATTACTTAAATCCGACAGTAGAAACAGTTGCAACCGCCGCAATTGTACGTCAAAATGTCGATAGTGGAACCGCAAATGCTGCCCAAAAGTTTGTTGATTTCTTAACTCAATCGGAACAACAAAAAGTATTCGTTCAGTACGGTTTTCGACCGACAAATAATAATATTGACGTGCGATCGGTTCCCAACAGTCCTTGGAGTCAGAATATTCCCGGCGCAGAAATCAATCCATCAGCAAAAACATTACCAGCACCAAATCAGAAAGGAATCGGGGAAATTCAACGATTGTGGCAACGAACTAATTGATTTTGGATTTTAAGAACGAATTTATTTGTAGGGTGCTGTTACGGCTTGAGATGACTTTGCTTGAGGTTACAAATTAGGGGTTGCCGTAACGCACCATTATTTAACTTTAGGATTTTAGGATATGGCTATAGGACTTACGCAAAAGTAACGAAATTACGTCATTACGAGCGACAGTGTTACCCTAACGGGTCAGCAAGCTGAATCTGCGCTTACGCACACGCTTAGCGTCTCCCGGAGGGAGATAGTAATCGTAAAAACCTTGGGATTGCTTCGCTACACTACGTTTCGCTCGCAATGACAAGTTTGGTTTGCATAAGTCCTGAGCTATTGATAGTAAATTATTTGAAGAATATACTAGTACCGTCCGGATATATGATTTAAGCGCTTTTCAACTTATCGGTGAAACATGAAACAATGGTGCGTTACGGCAATATTTAATTTGTAACCTCAAACAAAGCTTTCTCAAGCCGTAACACACCCTACAAAGAATTTTTTAATTAGCTCTTTTTTTCGTCATAAACAACCAAATTCACACTACATCTGGTAGCCGCTTCTACTAACCTCGTATCAATTGTAGCTAATGGTAGTCCTAGTCGCAGCGCCAATTCTAAATAAGCTGCATCATAAGATGCTAAACCTTCCTGTCGTCCTAATGCAAATGTTGTACTTAATGCTTTTGCGTCTGTAGCTGTATCAACTTGAATTAACAACGACTGTAGCAAGGTAATGGCTTCTTCTGATTGTTCAATTGTCATGCGGTTACGTCGTTCAGCCACTAATAAAACATTGGCAATTTCTAACGACCAAATTGCAGGTACAAATGCTTCACAATCGGGCATCATTGCCAGTATGCTATTAGCGTAATCGTTATTTTCATCCACCAAACACCAACTGATTGCGACAGAACAATCTAAAACAAACTGCATTAAAATCTTCGTCCTTCTTCTATCATGGAACGGATTGAGGCTTTATCTAAAGCAACTTTCTGCCGCAACTGTTGCATTCTAGTAATTGCATTACTTATTGATTTTTTGGTTATAGGCTTTCCCCAAGCGTTATAGCGTGCTTCGTCTTCTTCAGATAGTGCAGCTTTTGCATTAGATAATGGCTGTACAACCATCACAACCTCAACAGAAGTATCTTTCAAATTGGTGGATGTTTGAATTTGTAATATACCGTCTGTCCCAATATGCCCTTTTAATTTTATCGTTTCCATGTCTATCTCCGGCAACTAATTAATAATAATTCTAGGGATTGTTTTAATCATACCTTTACCAATTAAGGTGCGTTACGGCAATATTTAATTTGTAACCTCAAATAAAATTATTCTGAACCGTAACACACCCTAAAAGAAACTCCTAACTACACGGCTACCGGAGTATTTGCAACTTTATTAATAGACTTTGCAACCATCTTCATTCCTGCGGGTGTAGCTACAGTTAAACCGCGACGCACGGGTTTTACCGGACGTTTATCGATTCTTGATACTTCATATCGCGATAAGATTGTTGCTAGAACCAGCTTCATTTCATACATTGCAAACGCCAAGCCAATACAGCGCCGATTTCCACCACCAAAGGGGAAAAACTCGTAGGGACTAAATTGTCTTTCCAAAAATCTTTCTGGTTTAAACTGCTTCGGTTGCGGGTAAACTTCTTCGCGGTGGTGTGCCATATAAATACTGGGAATTATCCACGTACCTTTGGGTAATTGATAACCGCTAATTTCAATAGGATTTACTACAATTCGAGGAAAAGCGCTGATAGCAATGGGATAGATACGTAGAGTTTCTTGACATACTGCTGTCAAGTAAGGCAATTTTGCAACTAAACCAGGTTCTGGGTTTTCACCTAAATCATTCAGTTCCTTAAGTAATTTATTGCGTATTTCAGGTAAATAATCAACCCAGTATAAAGCCCAAGTCAAAGCAGAAGCAGTAGTTTCATGTCCCGCAAATAGTAGCGTCATTAATTCATCGCGCAGTTCTTCATTTGACATCGCTCCACCATCTTCATAACGCGCAGACATCATCAAACTCAGGATATCTTCACGATTTTGGTTGGATTCGGTACGGCGTTCTTCAATTAGATCGTAAATCAAATCATCAATTTGCTTGCGTAAATGTAAAACTCTACCCCAGGGACTCCAACTACCCCAATCCTTTTGTAAAAAGCCAAAAAACAAACTAGCAGATAACATTGGGGAACTTACAAAGTCCAGTAGCGAAGAAATTCGTAAACGAAGTTCATCCAAGCGGTTTCCTTCATCCAAGCCAAAAACCGCGCTTAAAATTACGCTCAAAGTAATTTCCTGCATCGACTCGCGGATATTGAGCTTACCCGTACCCCATTTATTGCTTACCTGTTGAGCAATTTCGCAGATAGTCATACCATAAGCCCGCATTCTATCCCCGTGGAAAGGAGGAGCCAACAACTTTCGCTGTTGCTGGTGGCGATCGCCATCTAGTAAAATCAAAGAATTATCGCCAACCAGAAACTTCAAAATCCGGTTTCCCTTACCAGCTTCCAAAGTATTCGCATCAGCCGTAAAAATTTGTTCCATCGCTTGAGGATCGCTAAAGTAAACCGTATTATTACCATCCTTAGTAGGAAGACTAAAGCGATCGCCATAAGCTTGAGCAAAATCCTCCAGGTATTCCAAAGGTTGAAACACAAACTTCATCCGTCGTAGAAATATAGGCATTTCCGGGCTTGGAGGCAGATTATAATTTGATGTCATAGTTATTTGGGGTTTTCGACACGTCAGAATTCTATTGTGACGAAAAAATTGGTTATATAGTTATCAATACCCTCACTCTAGAAGAGTAGGGCTACAGAAACAAAGCCCACCTGCGTGGGCTAACGAAAAGCCCCCTTTTTGAAGGGGGGTTGGGGGGATCTCAACGGCTGAAACGTTGGAATCATCCTTGTGGTTGCATAAGTCCCATTGTGATGCATCAAAGTATAGAAAAAGTCATTTGAGGGGTTAACGTAGTGCGACGCTGGGCGAATCTGCGCTTACGCATACGTTAGCTACCATCAGCGAGCTAAAAGCAGCCAGCGAGCGGGAC
>NZ_JAYGHM010000040.1:51500-56289 GCF_034931125.1 Rivularia sp. UHCC 0363
GGAGCCATGTATTCGTAGTGTCCGGGTCTCGCTCCCTGGTGGTAACGAGCGACCAAGATGGTCGCACTACGTTCACTCCTCATAACTTATGTGGCAGACCACTAGGCTGCGGGCGATTAATCGCATTTTATCAAAATTTATTTTACATTTCTAATAACATATTAGGAACTTGATATTAACTAACTTCTTCACATAATTTTAGAAGTCAAAAGTTTGCACATCAAGCAAGTAACTGTATTCTATTTTTAGCTCATAGATATTACTGATATCAGATAAAGTTTTTACAAAATCATCGTACTTCATCATCAAAAATAAATATTTATTCGTATTCTCAAATACTTGTAAAAACTTTAAAAAATATTACTAGATTTACTGATGCTTAATTTTAAAAAAGTTAATTAATGTATCAAAAATATTCGCAAATAACAAGAATAAAACACTGAATTTTGTACTGATATGGCAACTTTTAAAACTGTACTAAGGTTCGGAATATCGGTTCTGTTTGACTGTACGGTAATCGTATATACCCCTAGTTACTAAGTAAGAAAAGTCAAAGAAAGTTAAACACGGGGAGTTAGTTATTCAGAGTTATCTACCGATGGAAGTTCATTAATATTGAGTGAAAAATGGCTACTAAAATCAACAATTTCGATGATAGTAATCTTCAAAGCCAATCCTTCTCGTCGGTACCAAAGAACGCTCTACCTCAGTCTCCAACGAACAATTTAGATGTTTCTGCTGCTACCTATTTGGGTGGTTCGGATGATGATTTTATCAATGCGGTGGATATTTCCGTTGATGGTAATTTCGTGATTGTGGGAGGTTTATTAAAGAATCCAGACCTAGGAGGGAAACAGACTGACCTCCTTGGTGGTGGGGACGGAACGATTGTCCGTTATGATTCTCGAACCAATCAAGCGGTTGCGATCGCTCGTTTACCAGGAAAAGTACTGGATTTAGAAGTATCGAAGAATGGAGACATCGCTGTTGCTTACGAAGGTGGAATTGCTGTTTTAAATGCTGATGCGACAAAAGTTAAATGGAATAAAGCTCTGAACAACGTTTCTCGTGTCGCGATTTCTGATAGTGGAAAAGTCGGTATTGTACGGGATATCCAAGGTGCAGACAGAGCTTATCTATTTGATAGTAATGGAGAGCAACTCAAAGAATGGAGTACAAATATTAGCAAACGTCAATTTGAAGATATAGCTGTTACCGACCAAAATGGAGGTATGGTTATTACTACAGGGTACGAACAAAAAACCGCAATTTTGCAGGTTGCGTTCACTCAAGCATTGTCATATGAAGGAGAAAATCTCTGGAAGAACTATGACTTTGATAAAAAAGACATCTACAAAGAAAATTTGCTGGCTGATACACGAGGACAACGTGTAGCGATCGGACGTGATGGACAGCTATATTCTTCATATTTCGTCAATGGTGGTACCGGCTTTTCTATTTTCTATCGCGACCCTCTCGATCTATCAGAGAAGCTGACTGGAGATAGAAAAATCGAAACAGACAAATATAACACTCCTACTAACGTCAACTCGATAAAGATGACTTGGTACGGTCGTTATGACCTCAAAAATGGTGATTTACTCAAAGGTCAATCTTTATTAGGTCGTCTCAATAATGGTAAAGGCAACTCCGTCGATGTAAATTCAATTACAGCCACAGAAGACGGTACTGTAATTTTAGCTGGAAGTGCGGGAGCTAGAATTGCAAATCGGGACATACAGACAATCGAAGGACAACCAGTAAGCAAGTATACTGGTTTCGAGGGATACATCGCAGTTATTAGTCCGGATTTGAAAGAAAGACGTTCCTGGACTCCCATTACAGATAGCAAGGGAGCTGTAGCAGCATTTCGCGATGGTAAGACAGCAGTAGTTACAACAACTGATTTTGAAGGAAGTCAGATTACTCACAACGCGATACAAGATAGTGCAGGTGGTAAAAATGACGGCTATTTGTTGGTGATTGGTGGTTCGGATGCACCTCCGGTAGTACCAGCGACCCCGCAAGATCAAACTCCCGTAGATCCAGGTGGAAATGAAACTCCTACCGAAAATGAAACTCCTATAAATCCAGGTGGAAATAATACTCCTACACAAGAAGATAATACTCTCATCAAACTTGAATCCTATGGTGGAATTCAAGACAATCCTAAGAATGGAACTGTCGAGATATCTAACAATGAAGTTAACTTGACGGGGAACCGTTGGCAAAAACTTGAAATTAATTCAACCATCACAAAAAATACCGTTCTACGTTTTGAGTTCGCGGGTAACGGTAAAGGTGAAATCCAAGGTATCGGCTTCGATAACAATAATGCTATTAGCACATCCGATAGCGAACATTTCTTCCAAGTTGATGGTAGTCAAAGCTGGGGTATTGAGAATCTCAGTGAATTTATCGTTGGTAAATTGGGTGAAAAAGATATTTATGAAATCCCAGTTGGTAAATTTTTCACTGGGGATTTTGACTTCCTGACAATCGGTAACGATGATGACCAATCCAACCCCGACGCTAAAAGTACATTTAGCAATATTAAGATATTTGAAGGTACTCCCACACTTGATATTTCCATCAATGGAGTAACTGAAAGTGAAGAAATTTTATCCTACGGTGGTGAAAGTCAAAACACAAGCATAGTTTCAACTGTTAGCAACAGCAATAAATTGCAGTTAGAACAAAACGGTTGGAAACGCTTAGATATTACCGGCTATGAAATCACTGAGAATACTTTACTCAAATTTGAGTTTGCGGGTAATGGTAAGGCTGAAATTCAGGGTATTGGCTTCGATAATGATAATGTCATTAGTAGCACAACACCCGATAATGAACACTTCTTCCAAGTTGATGGTAGCCAAAGT
Organism: Rivularia sp. UHCC 0363; assembly: GCF_034931125.1. Classification (NCBI taxonomy): domain Bacteria; kingdom Bacillati; phylum Cyanobacteriota; class Cyanophyceae; order Nostocales; family Rivulariaceae; genus Rivularia; species Rivularia sp. UHCC 0363. Next base: position 54,380 of record NZ_JAYGHM010000040.1, read on the forward strand.
TGGGGTATTGAAGACTTAAACGATTATATTATTGGTTCCGACAACGGATTCACACAATATTCCATAGCTGTAGGGGATTTCTTTACAGGTCAATTTGACTTCTTAACTATCGGTAACGACCATGATATCGCAAATTCAACAGCAGTTGGACAATTCCAAAATATTGAACTGATTGGTTAATTGAGAAAGGTTTACATACTAAGCTGATGTGCAGCTAAATAATGCGAAAAAATGAAAGCATTGTAGTGCGGTAGCGCAGCGTGTCCGTAAGGACATGCATCTTGCTCGCTAGTATTATACAAATTAAGTGCGTAACAGCTTAATACCTTTCTAAAACCGATAAAATAGAGACGTAGCAATGCTACGTCTCTACTTGAAATATATTTGAGCCTTTTTAATATTTTCTAGATTCAAATAGTTAACTATTTTATTTTGGTCTAAATCAGAAATTTTTCTCCGAACATCAGTAGGAAACAACTTTTTTACATCTTCTGAGTAAGAAGCACCATCTCTTGGATATTGATGATTAACTGTTTGATATTTATTTTCTTGATTTTTGAGTATTACTACAATCGGAATGCTCGCAGCAGAACCTCTTTTTATTTTAATATTATATTCATCACAAAGTAACCAGATATATGTATTAATAGTATTTTTATTTTCATTTTTCTGATCCACACCTAAAAAATGATAAGAACAGAATATTTTACCGTTTATAGAACCAGAACCAAAAAAATCTTTGAGAAATATTTCACTTTGAATATAGTTTTCTATAACTGGTTTAATTTCTTGCTCGGTATTTCGGCTTTTAGTTGAAACTTGAGATTGAATAACATTTAACTGTTGACAGCCAGATAAAGCTAAAGTGATACCAAGTAGAATAAAGCTTGATATCACTTTTAAAAATAATGATTTGTTCATCTATGGCAATACAAAAGATTCAAGGTTAAAAGTTATTTTTATAATTCTACATACCTCATCCCTTTCAATCACTTTTCAGATTTTGGATCAGATTTTAAGATATAAAATCCAAAATCCAAAATCCAAAATCTAAAATGGTTAGGCTTTTCTTGAGTAGTATTCAACTACTAACAGTTCATTAACGCTTAAAGCAATCCATTCGCGTTCGCAAACACCATTAACTTTTCCAACCATTGAGTTTTTATCAAACTCTAAATGGCTAGGAAGGTTTGCTAAACCAGGATATTGCAAATTGGTTTCCACCATCTGGCGAGAATTGTCTTTATTTCTAACACCAATAACTTCTCCAGGACGACACTGGTAGCTAGCAATGTTAACTTCACGACCGTTAACGGTAACGTGTCCGTGATTCACTAATTGACGCGCTGCGGGGATGGTAGGAGCCATTCCCAAACGGAAAATTGTGTTATCCAAGCGCATTTCGAGCATCTGTAACAAAACTTGTCCGGTTGAACCAGTTACTCGTCTTGCTTTGCGGACGTAACGCACCAATTGTTTTTCTGTTAAACCATAATTGAACTTAAGCTTTTGCTTTTCCTCCAATCGAATGGCATACTCAGAACGCTTTTTACGGTTTTGACCGTGCTGTCCGGGGGGATAAGCACGTCTAGCAGTTTTACGAGTTAACCCTGGTAATTCACCCAGGCGACGTGTAACTCTTAATCGAGGTCCTCTGTATCGGGACATTATCGCTTCCTTAATCTAATCCTTTTAAATTTTACTAGACATATCATTATAGAGGTGGAACGAAGATTAGGGAATGGGGGAGGGAGAGATGGGGAGATGGGGAGATGGGGAGATGGGGAGATCGGGAGATCGGGAGATCGGGAGATGGGGAGATCGGGAGATCGGGAGATCGGGAGATCGGGAGATGGGGAGATCGGGAGATCGGGAGATGGGGAGATGGGGAGATCGGGAGATGGGGAGAT
>NZ_JAYGHM010000040.1:56326-61407 GCF_034931125.1 Rivularia sp. UHCC 0363
GGAGATGGGGAGATGAGGGAGGGAGAGATCGGGAGATCGGGAGATGGGGGAGGGAGAGATCGGGAGATCGGGAGATCGGGGATCGGGAGATCGGGAGATGGGGAGATGGGGTAGTTAAACAGCGAGCAAGATGCTCGCACTACTCATAACTCATAACTCATAACTGCTAACTGCTAACTCCTAATTCCCAATCCAAAATCCAAAATCTAAAATCCAAAATCATTTAATATCCCGAAACCCATAGGAAAGATGCCGGTATACAATCGCGGCTAATTGCGCTCCTGTAATCGGTGCTACCCAGTACAGCCAGTGATATTGCCAAATACTTCCCACCAACGCTGGACCCAATGAACGCGCTGGATTCATGCTTGCACCCGTAATCGGCCCCATAAACGCCGCTTCTAGAGCTACTGTTAAACCAATTGCTAATCCTGCAAAACCAATGTGTGCGCGTCGATCAAGTCCAGACCCGAAAATCACAAACATCAAAATAAATGTCAGAATAAATTCCAGTACGAAAGATTGCAGCCAATTACCGTTCAATGGCAAAGTTGCACCCATATTGGCGACTTTTCCCAAACTCACAAAAAGTACGCCTGAAGCTAATACCGCACCAATTACCTGTGCCAAAATATACGGAATAACTAACCGTCTCGGGAAAAAACCACTCGTCCAAAATGCTAAAGTTACCGCTGGGTTTAAATGTGCGCCGCTGATATGTCCCAAGCTATAAATCATCGCTGCAACAACGGCACCGAAGACAAAACTTATACCTAAATGCGTAATGCTACCATCTGCGATCGCGTTTACCATTATCGCTCCAGTACCCGCAAATACTAAAGTGAAGGTACCGATAACTTCTGCTAAAGCTTCTCTTGTACACAGGCTACTCAATATCTCTAAGCGCAAAGGCTTTACACTTGAACTTATACCTTTTACTGGCACGATAGCGCCTCAAATCTGAAACACACTTTACCTAAATAGGTTATTTCAAAAAAAGTTGATATGTCAAGCAGCGAATCATTTGAATGGTGTATTTATATGATTAATATTTTCTTTGTTCAGGGTCTGTTATGTCGAGAAGGGAATTGGAAATTGGGAATTGGTCATAGAAAGTAGGGAGAAGAGATTGTCATAAAAATGTTAATAATTAAGCATAATTACTTTGAAATAATCAGTTTACCGAGCTTTTTAATCAGAAAATTGACATAAAAGCTAGCATTTGAGCTCAAATTATTTATAGCGAATTTCAATTACCCATTACCGATTACCCATTACCGATTACCCATTACCTATTCTTCGCAAGAACGTGCAGGTATAATTTTATGACATTCGCTATATTCTGCTAAATACTGCTGTAGCAATGCAAACTGAGGTTGATTGAGGCTGTAGTAAATCCAACGTCCTTCTTGACGAGCGCAAACTAAATTCGCTTCTCTAAGGGTTTTAAGATGAAAAGACAGCTTTGATTGACTTACATTTAAAATATTGCACAAATCGCAAACACAGATTTCACGATTTCGCAGTAATTGCAATACTTTAATTCGCAACGGTTCGGATAAAGCTTGAAAGCCGAAAATAATAATATCTGGAACGGTAGCAGCAGGAGATTGCATCAATATTATTTTATGAATAGATTTACAATTAGTTACAATTAACCATATTTATTTTGAACTAGAAATTACGGGCTGGGAGTGATACCTAATACCTGCTTGCTTAAATCTATGTAAAGCTTCGCCGAGACGGTCGGTATCCGCAATTAAACTGATACGAATGTAATTTTCACCACCAATTCCAAAGGCGTTGCCGGGAGTTACAACCACACCTGTTTGCTGCAATAACTGTAAAGCAAAATCGGTGGAACTGTTACCTGGGGGACAAGGAACCCATAAATACATTGTTGCTTTAGTTTTGGGAATATCCCAACCTAGATCTGTCAAACCTTGGATGAGGAAATCGCGACGGGTGGAATAGCGCTGCTGGACTTGCTGCAAATAGCTATCTGGCAGTTGTAAAGCAGTTTGAGCCGCTACTTGTAATGCGGAAAATATGCCGTAATCCAAGTTTGTTTTCAGCGTTCGTAAACCTTGGATGACATGACGGTTGCCGACTACAAAACCGACGCGCCAACCTGCCATATTATAGGTTTTAGACATGGTGTGAAATTCTACACCAATATCTTTTGCACCGGGAATTTCTAGCAAGCTCGTGGGTTGATAACCATCAAATGCTAATTCCGCGTAGCACAAATCATGTACCAAAATAATTTCGTATTTTTGAGCAAAAGCGACTATTTCTTCAAAAAATTCGCGGGGTGCAGTCGCCGCAGTGGGATTGTTGGGATAGTTAAAATAAAGTATTTTAGCTCGCTCTGCAACGGTGTCGGGTATTGCCGTTAAGTCAATTAACCAGTCATTTTCTGGCTTTAAAATTAAATTGTGGATTTCACCACCAGCAATTAACGGACCTCGAAAATGAACGGGATAGGACGGAGAAGGAACTAAAACTACATCACCGGGATTAACGTAAGCTAATGCTAAATGTCCCAACCCTTCCTTGGAGCCAAGCAAAGGTAAAGCTTCGCTATCGGGGTCTAAGTTGACTCCATAACGACGATGATACCAATTAGTAATAGCGTTACGAAAATCGGCCGTGCCTTCAAAAGGAGGATAGCCGTGGTTATGGGGATTTTGTAAAGCTGCGATCGCGGCATCTATTACAGCTTGCGGTGTTGCTCCATCGGGGTTTCCCATACCCAAATCGATCAAATCCAAACCTTGCTCCCGCGCTTTCGTCTTCAATTCATCCAAGCGAGCAAATGGATAAGCGGGTAGCTTTTGTATCCGTTGGGCTGGGATTATCCAGTCTAGATTCATTTTCAGATTTTACGATTAATAATTAGATTTCTTGAAATCACCACAGCAATTAATTGCTAACAAGACAATTATTTTATCCTTTCTTTTCGCTTTTAGAACCAGAAAACTTTTTACCTTGATTCATCCCGGAGGTTAAACTAGATGATAAACTACTTGTTTCTACTGGTGCTGTGGTGGAAACCATTGCTGCCATTAATTGTTCGATCGCAACTTTGAACGGCAATCTGTGAATATCAGAATTAGGCTGTAATGCAAATTCTGCTGCGAAGAACAACTGTTTGAGAGTTATATTACCCAAACCCAAATCATCCAGCTTTTGAGGTAATCCGATTTCCCCATAAAACTTCAATAATTGCTGTCTAGCAGTGGCTGCTAACTGGTTCCCCTGAAGCATTTCTTCCAGACGCAACTGCACCAAAATACCGTAAGCAACTTTTTCACCATGAATGCTTCCGCGTCCGCAAACATGAGTTAAACCATTATGCACTGCATGAGCCGCAACAGTGCGACATTGTGCGCCGCCAATTCCACCGATGACTCCAGCGAGTAAAACCGTCGCGTCTACAACTTCTTGCCAAACTTCGCTTCCAGGAGATTGTAAAGCCGCAACAGATTTTTGTAATAAAATATCGCGTAAAACTCTAGCTTGCTGAACCGCTGCAATAATTAAAGTTTGTTCTGAATTTCCACTGCTTACCGAGGCTTCATACCACTTAGCGATCGCGTCACCAATTCCCGCAACTAAGGTATTTTGCGGTGCGGTTTGAATCAAATCGTAATCTAGTACCAGTAAGTCGGGGCATTTATCCAAAGTTACATCGTATAAAAACGCTCCTGCATCGGAATACACGTTAGAAAGCGCAGTCCAAGCCGCACAAGTAGCCGGTGAAGTCGGAATTGTCACCACCGGAATTTGTAATTGATGTGCTACGAGTTTCGCAGTATCCAAGGCTTTACCACCACCGACACCGATAATCATATCAGCTTCATGGGCTTGGGCTTTGCTTCTTAAAACTGCCAAACTGCTTTCACTGCAATCGGGAGTATAACAAGCTAGCTCAAAATCTAATCCCTGAGATTGCCATGATTCCAGATAATTTTGGATAATATTTAAAGTATTGAGAGTGCGATCGCCACCTATAACCAAGGGACGATTTCCCAAACGAGAGATCGCATCTACTGTTTGGTCGAGGATTTGGTAGCCGCGAATTACTTTTGCTGGAGCTACCGCAAGGCTTAAAAACGAACTTTTTTTTGATTGATTAAGCATATAACTAATTTAATTAAACTAACGCTTACGTACACCAGAGTTGATTATTCCCTTACCGCTAAAAAATTACCGATTTGAAAAAGAACAAATTACATCGGTCATCTTAAAGTGTATTAGGATTAGCTTTCAATGAACAAATAACTCACCCAAATAACCGATCGGATTAATATTTTACCGAAAATAAGCATAAATTGTAGCGTCAAGTGCAAACTGAATGTTTATGTGTTAATTTGTGTATTTGATTACATTGTAAAACCAAAAAACCTTTTTAGACATTCAGTATCGACAATTAAATATAATTAAATAAAGAGTTAATAAAATAACAAGGATTAATCTATTACCATAAAGATACAAATTCAACAAGTAATAGCAGCTACATCAGGCTCTGAGTGTAAACACTTTTAAATAAAATAATAATTTAGTTGAATTTTAACGATAAAACTACAAAGCGATAACAAACCTCTTGGACGATTAGGGGAATAACATGGAACCATTAGACAATAAATTTCAACAGCCAGAAAAAGATGTTAATGGTAAAACTTACCAGCAAAGAGTTTTTTCTGTAGAAGAGCAAGCTGCAAACGGCGATCGCGCAAAACAAGTAAATACAAACGAACCAGCACCGATGTCAGAATTGAGAAAAGGTAGCCGTGGTGACATGGTAATGAAAGCACAGCGTATCCTAAAAACAACTTCTGACTATGTTGGATACATAGACGGTGATTTCGGTCCTTATATGGAAGCAGCAGTACAAAGTTTTCAGCGTCGCAGTAAAGTACCAATTACTGGAGTCATTGACAATGATACTTGGAATGCTTTAAAGCAAATTCGTTAATTGGGCAAGGGGATGGGGAGATGGGGAGATGGGGAGATGGGGAGATGGGGAGGATAAGGAGATGGGGAGATGGGGAGATGGGGAGGATAAGGAGATGGGG
>NZ_JAYGHM010000040.1:61432-72814 GCF_034931125.1 Rivularia sp. UHCC 0363
GAGATGGGGAGGATAAGGAGATGGGGAGATGGGGAGATGGGGAGGATAAGGAGATGGGGAGATGGGGAGATGGGGAGATGGGGAGATGGGGAGAAAATTAGCTTTGTCTCTTAACTCCTAACTCTTAATTCCTAACTCTTAACTCCTAACTCTTAACTCCTAACTCTTAATTCCTAACTCTTAATTCCTAACTCTTAACTCCTAACTCCTAACTCCTTAAGTGTCGGTTGGTAACTGAGCAAATTTATCTTCGTAAATATCAATTTTCATTTCGCTATCGTCACGATTTGAAAGGGAGCGTTTAACTTGTCCTAAATATAGCGGTACGGAAAGTCCTGGCTCAGGGTGTACTATAGTGCGAGCGCGGACAGTTAACTGATTTTCTTCACGGGTGCCTAATCTACCATAGGAAAATAAATCGCTGGCGGCTTGACGTAAGGTAGCATCTAATTGTAAAGGAGTAATTTGGGGTGAGGTAGCAATTACAGCTTTCGAGGAACCGTTATCAAACACTAATTTATAGCGAATAGCACCCGGAATTACTGTGCGCGTCAAGGGAGTTAGTGAGAGAGGAAAGAAACCTCCCGTCAATACCAGCATAAATCCTGTTGCACCTGCTAATCGGAAACGAATACCCCATTTAAAAATAAAACCCACGAGTGTAATCACAGCAAATATCAACGTGGCAATACCTGACCATTGAGTGTACCGTGCAAAATCATCTGTTGAAAACATAACGGTTGAGTGTTTAATCGTTCATTTTTTAGTCAATGAATATATTTTACCGGGCAGTCTGCCGTCTGATGAAATAGTTTAATTCGCAGAATTCTCCAACACTATCTGGGTTATAATTTTTCACAATTTAATTAATTGCAAAAAAAATATGAACCTATTTTATAAAACGAGGTAATTACTTCTTCTTTATCAAAAAATATAAACTCTAATAATTTTTATCTAAAGTGTTTTGTTGTAGCCTTCGGTACATCTTCGATGAACGCAAGGGGTTGGAATTGCTTGACTACATAAGCGCAGATTCGCGTAGCGTGTCCGTAGGACAAACGTCTCGCTCCCACTACGAATGTTTTACCCCGCAAAATAAATGTGCTGGAGTACTCGGTTTGCTAATCGCAATTTCGGCTCTAAAAAAAATGTAGCATCCTTAACTAAGTATTCTGAAGATATCGGGTTTCTTATCTCTATAGGTGGAAGGGAACATAGCCTAACTATATTAAACTCAACCCAGAAGCAATAATTTATTACCAGTAAGTAGATAGGCGTAATTAAATATAAGATAAGACCTCACCACGCCACTTGCTACAACGCGGGAAACCCGCGCAACGCAGTGGCTTCTCAATCCTTCTCCTTATTAAGGAGAGGGAAGCCGGACTAAGGGTAAAGTTTTATATTTAATTTGACCAGTTACTTGTACAATACCGAGGATTACTCATGAAAGGGATAAGCGGAAAAAACGTTTTAGTCACAGGTGCAACTTCAGGAATCGGTCAGTCAATTGCAGTCAGATTTGCGGCTGAAGGTGCCAATGTCGCAATTAACTATCGCAAAAGCCCTGATGATGCTGAAAATACTGAGAAGTTGATTTATCAAGCCTGTAGTGAAGCACGTTGCGGTTGTGAAGGTAAAGAAATATTGGTACAGGCAGACGTATCAAAAGAAACAGATGTTGTGGAAATGTTTGCCGAAGTAAAAAAAGAATTGGGTGGATTAGATATTTTAATTAATAATGCGGGAATTCAAATACCTGGTGCAGCTGATGAAATCGAATTTTCTGAATTTGAAAAAGTCATCGACGTTAATTTAAAAGGTGCTTATTTGTGCGCCCGTGAAGCAATTAAACTGTTTCTGGGTCAAGGTAATGGTGGAATAATTATTAACGTTTCCAGCGTTCATCAAATTATACCTAGACCTCAGTATATAAGTTATTCAGTTAGTAAAGGTGGGATGCAAAATTTGACACGTACCTTAGCTTTAGAATATGCCAGAAGAGGAATTCGCGTCAATGCGATCGGTCCTGGTGCAACTGTCACCCCGATCAACGATGCTTGGACGGATGACCCAGAAAAGAAAGCGAACGTAGAAAGTCATATACCGATGGGGAGAGTCGGGACTTCTGAAGAAATGGCTGCGGTAACTGCTTTTTTATGTTCCGATGAAGCAGCTTATATTACCGGACAAACTTTATATATTGACGGTGGATTAACTCTTTATCCCGACTTTATCGAACCTTGGTCAGGAAAGGGATAGGAGATTTTGGATTTTGGATTTTGGATTTGTCCTACGGAGACGCTACGCGAATGGATTTAGGAATTATAAATTTAATAGTTACCAATTATCAATTTCCCATGCGCGATGCTCAATTCCCCACATAGTTGGTTTTATTTGTGCCGACTTACTTAATGCTAATCAGTTAATTTTACAAAATATAGCGTAGCGTCTCCGTAGGACAAAATCCTAACCAAACCAAACACATCCGTTGGCAAAATCTATTGCTCAACCCCAAGGTGTAGCAATTTACGACCCCACAAGGATTATCCGTCCCCTGGATATTTTTGTCGCAATGGCAAATATGTGTGGTATCACTGCTCATTTTGTCGGTACAATTACAACTCTGGGATTGTTCAATTGGCTGCACCCTGAGTTGTAATTATATGGCTTATAGAAAATCAATTTGGCTGAATATAGCGTTAAGTGGTGTTATTTCCTGCGGTTTACCCGTTGTCAATCACCGTCCTGCTGTTAGTGCGGAAAGGTTAAAGCTTTCTTTTGGGATAGTAGAAAGATCGATTTCGGTTGATTCTCTGGAAAATTTTGCTCAAACTGGTGAAGTAAATGATGAATTAGCAGAATATTTTAAGTACGTTCCTAAAGAGAGATTAGGAGATTTGAAACAAGTCTTAACTGCTCCCATCCCTTTAAGATCTGTGGAAGTTTCTCAATTTCTCTATTCACCTATTGGTGAGAAACTGTTAGAAAATTTTTCACAAGTATTTCAAAGTGAGTTTCGCGATCGCAATCAAACAATTGGAAATAAGCTGCGTCGTAGTAGTGGATTTTATGCAACTCGTTCGGCGTTGATTTTAGCTGCGATCGAGCCAAATAATTTCACCATTATAAATATATTACGCAAGTTTCCTTCTAAAAGTATTTCGATTGATTTATTTCGCAGTTTGGAAATTGGATTGCGAGCCAGAAATATTATAAATCGGACTCAAAAAGCGACCGCACTAATTAATCAAAAATCTTTATCAGAAACAAATAGTCAACCTGTATCAAAAAATATTTTGTCGGATACACTGCAAAAAAGACGTTTTACCTATACAAAGAAAAACCTTATTCTTAAGGATATACGTCGTATTCGTACCTTTCCAGTAGATATTTACTTACCGCAAACAACTAAACCTCTACCAGTAATTGTAATTTCTCACGGACTTGGCTCCGATCGCACGAGTTTCGCTTATTTAGCCAAGTATCTGGCTTCTCAAGGTTTTGTGGTTGCAGTACCCGAACATCCTGGTAGTAATGCTCAACAGTTACAAGCATTATTAGGAGGAATTGCGGACGAAATTACAGACCCTAGAGAATTTATTGACCGACCTTTGGACGTAAAATACATTTTAGATTATCTCGAAGGTTTATCCAATTCCGACCCCGCATATAAACGACGCTTCAATATGCAACAAGTAGGCGTAATTGGACAATCTTTCGGCGGTTACACTACTTTAGCATTAGCAGGTGCTGAAATTAATTTTCCACAGTTGAAAAAGGATTGTCCAGTTGACGAAGACACTTTGAATGTTTCGTTATTATTGCAATGTTTAGCTTTAAGTTTACCCGAATCTGACTATAAATTATCAGATCCAAGAATCAAGGCCGCAATTGCAATTAATCCTGTAGATAGCAGCATTTACGGTCAAGAAGGTTTAAGCAAAATCAACATTCCAGTCATGATTGTATCGGGAACATCCGATAATGTAGCGCCTGCATATCCCGAACAAATTATACCTTTTACCTGGTTAACTAACCAAAATAAGTATTTAGTTTTAATGAACCGTGGTACGCACTTTTCAACAATTGCAGAATCCCCAGATTCAACGATTCCCGTACCATCGCAAGTCATCGGTCCTTCTCCTAATTTAGCGCGTGATTATACAGAGTATTTAGCCTTGGCTATGTTCAAAACTTATGTTGAAAATGATTCAATTTACAGTCGTTATTTAAGTCCAGACTACATTAATTCTCTTGGTAAAGGACAATTATTTTTAAGTGTAATTCAAGAATTAACAAGTAAGGATTTAAGCTCGATCAAAAAGGATAATCAAAGATTGAATATAGCAATTTCGGGAAAGTGAATGGAATAAGAAACCTCACCCCCTCCCCTCTCCTTACTAAGGAGAGGGGTGCCGGAGGCGGGGTGAGGTTCCGAGTATTTGATATTACTAAATAACAATACATAATACCTTATTTACTAACTTACTAACTTGTAAACTGCACTACTTTCTGTTCTAAAACTTGAATAAAACCGACAGCAACTTGAATTAGTGGCCAAGCAATTAAGCAAATAAAACCTGCTTTACGAGTGGTAATATCTAAAGCTTGAGTAACTGCCACAATAACTGCTAATAGACTCCATAATGCTAAAACTAATTCTATTGGTCTTCCTAACAAGGGAATTAAAGTGAGAAAGTTTAATACTTGGGGTGCGTAAGCAAAACCAATTGGGCTTAGTAAATTATTGAATTTTGGATCTTTTGACTTGATCCATTGTCCAACTTTCCAAATAGTTAAAGTCCAAACATAATATCCAATGATAATTGAGACAACATCAATTAGAAGCGCTAATAGTAATAAATAAATTGCCGCTCGATTAATTAATAAAATGAAGATATTGCCCAAGGCATGAGAAACGCCAGCTAAAATGACAGTAGTTAAGGCTAACTGATTATTTAAAGGTGTGTTACAAGCATTATCGTAAAGCTCCGCGTTTAAAAGTAAAGCATTTTTAAGTGTATATAAAAATTGCCACTGCGAGTTATTTTGAGTTGCGTTCATAATAATCCGTGTTGAGTTTGCTAAAAAGTTGAATATAATCGAGTATTGTTGAATATGCAATAGTTAATAAAAAAATGTTAAAGCTAATTGAAAGAATTTTACGATGGCTCAGAGGAGAAACTTTAAAACTACTGATTTTCGCCGGTATATTATTACTTATCTGGGGAATTACTGCTCCCGTCGGAACTTTATCATGGTGGTTAAGTACTGGTACTCAAGCTTTAGGATTGGATAAAAATCCAACATCAGATTTAATTAAAAATAATTTTAATATAGCTAATACCGGAGAAAAAAATTGCTACATCGTCTTTTTACCCGGAGTCGGGGATTTTTCTGCTAACGAATTGACTCCAGGGGAAGAAATATTTCTCAATCAATTAGCAAAACTTCATCCTCAATGTGCAATCGTAGACGATGTATTTCCCTACTCAGCCGCAAATCAAAGCTTGGGAGGACAGCGATTGTTAGCACCTTTATGGCGTTTTGCTTCTCAAGGAAAGGGATGGTTGAAAAATGCAGATGTAGTGATCAAAATTCGTAATCTGTGGCGTTTTGCGATTTCTGCCGATAGCCGTTATGCTTCGATTTATAACCTAGGAATTGCCAATGCGATCGCAGAACGAATGAATGCGGCATCTCCTTTAAATAGTGCATCAAAACAGCCGATCAAAATTATTCTTATCGGTACTAGTGGAGGAGCGCAAGTATCTTTAGGCGCAGCAAAATATTTAAATAACTGGTTGAATACACGGTTAATCTTAGTTTCTGTCGGCGGTAGTTTCGATGGTGAAACTGGTTTTAATCAAGTTGAAAAAGTATATCATCTGCGAGGTAGTCGAGATTGGGTTGAAGATGTGACTAAAATTATATTTGCCGATCGCTGGGGAATAATAAATTCTCCTTTTATTCAAGCAGTACAGCAGGGACGTTATCAAGTAGTAGAAACTGGTTCCCACACTCACGATGGTGAGAATGGTTATTTTAGTACCGCGACGGTAGATCAAACTGGGACTACTTATGTCGGTTTGTTGTTGGATAAAGTCAATCAATTGCCGATTTGGGATGATTAATTTAAAATTCAACTAAAATTCAACTACCAACTCCCCAGAGCGACCGCCATCAACGCAATACTAATCATAATTACCAACATCACCTTACCACCAGGTACAAGCGGTTGATTCAATTCTTTATATGCATCCCGCTGTTTCCAAGCGATCGCAGCCGGAATTATACCACCCAAAATTGAGACGCTGAAGGTACCAGCATAATCCAAAGCAGTAAAAAATATGTTGGGATTGATTGCAGAAAAACCCATTGGAGGAAATAAAATCAGCGAAATTAACGGTAAACGTTGTGAATCATTCTCCGCAAACAAATTCATATCTCGAAATAAATCTTGCAACCCGTAGAAAAAGCCGATAAAAGATGTTGCGATCGCAAACTCGGAAAACACTGTAACCAAAATCCCCAACCATTGTCCCGCATCACCAGCCCGCAATACTTGCAACGGATCGAAATGATTATTCCCGAAATTTTCTAACATTGTCGGAGTTACACTTCCTAAAATCACCGCATTCCACAACACAAACATTATCAAAGGTATACCCGAACCGATAACGATGGATTGACGAACTTTACGTGCATCCCCTTCTAACTGAGTCGCAACTACTGGGACAATATTATGAAAAAACAGCGCTACCAACATCACTGAAAGCGCGGGAGTCAGCGCACCCCAATCTTGAGATAGTAAAGAAGTCGGATGTATCTGTGTGGCACCTAATACCAGCAACCCAATAAACGAAGCGATCACAATTGCCACAAAAAAGCTATTTAACTTTTCAATAAATCTGTCTCTTCCCAGATATAAAATGCTGCCAAATATCAAAGCAAAACTCGTACTTCCCATCCATGCAGGCACAGGTAAATCCCATATTCCTTTCACCGCAGAGATTAAAATTTCTCCACCTTGAGAAACATAGGCTATCAACAAAGCATAGTGTAAAAATAAATACGCACCACCCGCAGCCAGCGCTCCGACTTTACCTAAAGTACTATCTACTATTGCTAGCAAACCATTATTAGCGCGTCCACTGTAACGCATTCCGTTTAAAATCACCTCTGCAATCAGCAAAGCCGACACCACAGCATACAGCCAAACACCAATTAACAACGCTGTAGAAGGTAAGACACCAGTTGGTAAAGTCACCGCAGGTAAAGCCAAAATTCCCGCACCCACAGTAGTTCCAGCTATCAGTGCCGTACTGCCGACAACACTACCTGGTTTATGAATTAGCTTATTTTTATCAAAAGAAAGATTAGAAAACAACCGATTATCTGAAATATTCAACTTGTCAATTGTCTTCATAAAGTTAAATATAAAGTTATGTTAAGTATTTTAGCAAAAGGTTGAGAGTAGCTTCAAATTGTAGGGTGTGTTACGGCACAAGTTATATATCATTACAGGTTACAAGTTAGCGCGGTCGTAACGCACCAATTATTTTGAATTAAATAATCTGTTATTTGTAATCTTCTATTTCAACCATAAATCATGTTGGGTTACGGCGCGAATTTAACTTATAATTATCAATCAAATTTGTTCTTTGCGCCTAACCCAACCTACAAACTTCAAGTTTTGTAGGGTGTGTTACGGCACAAGTTATATATCATTACAGGTTACAAGTTAGCGCAGCCGTAACGCACCAATTATTTGTAATCTTCTATTTCAACCATAAATCATGTTGGGTTACGGCGCGAATTTAACTTATAATTATCAATCAAATTTGTTCTTCGCGCCTAACCCAACCTACAAACTACAAACTTATTTTTTAATAATTTATGAATATAAAATAATTAAAGAAGCTGATGAATAATTACTCCACTACAATAAGAAACTGTATTAGCGATTATTGATACACAAAATCCTTTTTTCCATCCGAAATATAAGACTTGCGAATACAAAAATCCTTCAATAAAAATAACAAAAATTTCAATTACAATAACCCTGAATGGAGATAATAAGTAAAACATGATGATTTGATTGCTTGTCCACGCTATGGGATGAGTTAAGAGAGTCGCACCGCAAGCTAAAGCAAACATTGCTACAAATTCTGTAAAAGATGAAAATCTTTTGAGATAATGAGCTAGCAACAAAACAATCGGTACTTCAATAGCTAAGGAAATTAGTAAAGCTATGAATTGAGTCATTGATTAAGATTTTAACTTGCATAAATTATATCAGCAGTTAAGAAACTCAGGGAAAATCAGTGATGATTTCTAATTTTAACTTTGTATGCTAAACGAATATTGTAAAAAAACATGATTAAATCTATCAAAATACTGATAGCTAATTAATTTACATTAATTCTCGTATTTTTTGTAACAACAATAGATAGTTAATATAGACAACGAATACTACGTAATTCAAATCTCTTGCTCGGCGTTCTTCGCGTCTCTGTGGTTAAATAAAAACTTACCATGCATAAAACAAACCAACCTGACCCCGTTCGTTTAGAAATCTTCAAAAACCTCTATCAATTCATTGCTGAACAAATGGGAATCGTGCTGCAAAATACCGCAGCATCGGTAAATATCAAAGAACGTTTAGACTTTTCCTGTGCAATTTTTGATGCTTCTGGTTTATTAGTTGCAAATGCTCCTCATATTCCCGTACATTTGGGTTCGATGAGTGAAAGTGTCCGTAGTTTAATTGTCGATAAAGGTGACAGTTTAAAACCGGGAAATGTCTATTTATCAAATAATCCTTATAACGGTGGAACCCATTTACCCGACGTAACAGCAATTACTCCAGTTTTCTCATCTTCTATCACTCCCATTTTTTACGTTGCTTCTCGCGGACATCAAGCCGATATTGGCGGAATTACACCCGGTTCGATGCCTCCTCATAGTAAAACTATAGAAGAAGAAGGAATTTTATTTGATAATTTTCTCTTGGTTGAATCAGGAAATTTTCGAGAAGCAGCAGTGAGGGGAATACTAAAAAATCATGCTTACCCAGCTAGAAATCCCGACCAAAATATTGCTGACTTCAAAGCCCAAATTGCCGCAAATAATCGCGGTGTTCAAGAATTACTCAAAATGGTTGAGCAATATCAACTGGAAACTGTTCAAAATTACATGACATTTGTCCAAGATAATGCCGAAGAAGCAGTACGAAAAGCCATCGACGTTTTAAAAGATGGTTCGTTTAGTTATGAAATGGATAGTGGCGCGAAAATTCAGGTTAAAGTTACTATAAATAAACAAAATCGTAGCGCGATCGTCGATTTTACTGGCACATCAAAGCAGCTAAATAGTAACTTTAATGCTCCCAAAGCTGTAACTCAAGCCGCCGTTTTGTATGTCTTCCGCACCTTGGTTAATGATAATATTCCTTTGAATGCAGGTTGTTTGAATCCTTTAGAAATTATTATTCCTCAAGGTTGTATGCTCAACCCAACTTATCCAGCAGCAGTAGTAGCGGGTAACGTGGAAACTTCGCAAACGATTGTTGATGCTTTGTACGGTGCTTTGGGTGTAATGTCTGGTTCTCAAGGGACGATGAATAACTTTACTTTTGGGAATGAAAACTATCAATATTATGAAACAATATGTGGTGGTTCCGGTGCTGGTGCGGACTTTGACGGTACGGATGCGGTACAAACTCACATGACAAATTCGCGTTTAACTGACCCAGAGGTATTAGAAACTCGGTATCCGGTACTTTTAGAAAGCTTTAGTTTGCGTTTGGGTAGCGGTGGTAAGGGAAAACATTCGGGTGGTAATGGAGTAATTCGTCGGATCAAGTTTTTAGAAACCATGACAGCGAATATTCTTTGCAGTCATCGTTTGGTATCTCCCTTTGGTTTAAATAATGGACAACCGGGAAAAGTTGGACTTAACTGGGTAATACGTAAAGATGGAAGTGAGGAAATATTAGATAGTACCGCAACAGTAGAAATGGATGCGGGGGATGTTTTTGTAATCGAAACCCCTGGTGGTGGTGGGTTTGGGTAATTTTGGATTTTGGATTTTGGATTCAAATACGTTTTGGTTTTAGAGAAGGCGATCGCTATGGGAAAATTAATGTTGCTGAATCAAAAAATCAAAATGTAAAGTGATGATTTCATGTTAATGGAGACGTAGCATTGCTACGTCTCTACAAGCATTTCTCGTTTGGTACAAAAATTCAAATAAATATAATTCATAGCTACAATGTCAGCTAATGAAATTACATAAAAAATAGAATAAGAAAGTAGCGATTCATTTTTTCTTCTATTTCTTATAATTATTGAATTTTTAGTTCATCACTTTAATATTACTTTTTCGCAATTATCCAAATTGCATGAATAATTCCCGGAAAGTATCCCAATAACGTTAAAAGGATGTTAATCCAAAAGTCAGGGCCGATACCAACCTGTAAAAATACTCCTAAAGGGGGAAGAAAGATAGCGCAAATTATGCGAATTAAATCCATGATTACCTCCTATTAATATTAGAATAATTTGGATTTTATTTACAATCCAACCATAGCATTTCTACATTAAAGGGGTAGGTTTATAGAAAAACATATCACCCACCACTAATTTTGGCTTTGTAACCAGATTTTTTCAAAATTTCTAGTATTTTTTGCTTATGTTCGCCTTGAATTTCGATTTCATTATCTTTAACAGTACCACCGCAACCGCACTGACCTTTTAACTGTTTTAATAATGCTTGTAAAGTTTCCGGCTGACTTTGAAATCCTGTAATTATAGTTACAGTTTTGCCTTTACGTCCAGCGCGGGTTGCTTGTACGCGCAAATCTTGTTTTTCGGGGGGTAAATCCGGTGTTCCTCTTTGAGTAGCAGCGGAATCGGAACCAAATTCTCGCCAACCAGAGGATTTTTCGGAAGCTTTGCGTTTTTCAGCAGCCATAATTAGATAATTTATTTTATAGTTTTGATTTTAACTGGCTATAGCCGTACAAGTGAAAAAAATACTTTACCCGGCGGTTGAAACCGCTGCTACACAGGCAAAACCCGCCTGCGCGGGTTATGAATTAATTGGTCTATTTAAGTGTTTCAACTAACTAAGCGATTTAATTGCGATCGTATTGGATACGTTTCAATCCCTAATAGGGATTAGTAGAAGTTTCAACCTACGCACCCGATGAAGCCCCAGTGCATACCGCGTTTCAATCCCTAATAGGGATTAGTAAAAGTTTCAACCCAAAAAATTTAATCGCGGGTAAAAAATGTTTTTGTTTCAATCCCTAATAGGGATTAGTAAAAGTTTCAACCGACAAGGCAGCATCAATAATTTTGGTGGTAGTTTTTC
>NZ_JAYGHM010000041.1:0-4809 GCF_034931125.1 Rivularia sp. UHCC 0363
TGGATTGCTTACCGCTCCCGCATCAGGTTGTAATTTGATGGTTTTACAGTTCGTAAGTTGAAGCAAGGAGGAGAGCGTATTGATTCCACCCGCAAAATTGCCCCCCGCAGCCCCAATTACCATTATGTCCGTGCGATGATTATCCCGGAACCACAATTTAAGTGCGGTAATGAGTGATTTCAAAGCCCCTTCTACAAGCCAAACTTCATTTATCTCCTTGGCTTGGGGATGCTTCCATATAAAAAGCGGCAATTCACCGTTGGGGAGATGAGGGGAATTGCCCCCATGATTCGCAGAAGATAGCCAGAAGTACTTAGCAAATTTATCGCGATTATCGCTCGCTATCTGGAATCCAGTAATAAATTGATCCCCATCTGTAGCTGCGATCGCGATACCATTCCCCCCAAGCAATCTGTGAGTATTCGGGTTAACACCTGCGAGTTGTGCATTACTCTTTACCCGCTTTCCTGGATTCCAGCTACGAATCCACCCCCTGTTGTAAGCAAAATCAATTTCGACAGACGATAGCCCACGCTTTTCTTTAAGTTGTATGGTGTGATAAGGGCTTAGTTGTAATTTGGCTGTAATTGCTCTGTACGCTGCATTTCGCTGCCTTATGGGGAGTAAATTTTTGGTGGAATCTTTTTGTTTGGGGGGTTTCCTTATTGGCTTAACTATCCTTGGAAGATTAGCCCATTCTTGAGAATTATCTGGTCTAAAGGTCGCAGTATGCCCGTTAGATGGCTTTACACAAACATATCCGTTGATTTTTTCACCCTTAACAGCATCTACAAAGCCATGACAGAAAATTGTTTCGTCCGCTAAAATCCGGCAATTTGATTTTATGTCTTCACATACGGGACAAGGATTATGGCGGTTGGTGGGGACTGGACGACTACTAAACATTGTCCCCTCCTTTAATTAGACTGGTGTTTTCTGAACACAAGATTAAGTCTTGGGTTGCTAAGAAAGAAATATTTACAAAAAGTATTGGATATCTAAATTGAAAGTTTTTATTTTCTTGTGTTTGAGTAGATATGGAACTGACCATTATTTTCTCCAATTCGGTGATGTGAGGGGAATTGGAGGAGGGTTGTGCTGTACCACCGTGTGGTTGGAGCTTTTGGAGCCGCTCGTCTGGGATGTTTTAGCTGGTAGACGAGTCAGGAATTAATGTCAATTTCGAGTTACGGGACAAGTTTGTTTTGGAACTTCGCTATTAACAGCAATACATAAAACCGAGATTTTATAATAGTTTTGTGTCGTATCATTGCTGTCTTGTAGTCTCCGTCTGGCATAGGGTCTGGTGAATTTAATCAACAACGGAGCTACGGAACCAAGATATCTTTCTAAAAATTTGACAAAAAATCCCACCTAACACATATCTTTTGACAACTTACTGTAGTAAGATATGTGTATGCACGCAGTGGCGCGGCACAAGTACGTCTTTTGTCGAACTTAGATGTGGAATCAGTTTCTCAGGCTTTCATCCACTTCTTAGTTGTTTGACGACTCAACCCGCCTCCGGCAAGTTTTTTTTAGTTAGAAAAAAAGGTTTAATCCTTTTTTATTCAGGCATACCCAATTAATGGGAATTTATCGCCTGTTTTTTTTTGCCCTCCATCAAAATGTAAATATTTATTTCGAGAAAGTAGCTTTAGAATTTACTTGTGTTAGCGAGAAAAAACGTCAAGCAGAATACTAAAGATTACTGCAATATTGTACCCCTAATGCAAACATTGTTGAACTGATAGAAACTAAAAAACTAATTAATAAAAGATAGATGCGTTATTACTGAATCCATAAGGAAAGCTAATTAAATTTAGTTATATAGCTTTTTAGTAATAAAGTTTTTGCTTCTATATTTTTTGCTTGATTAGTTCTTCTCTCATAGCTTGAGCTTCTTTGGAAGATGTAGCAGTTCTGTAAATTTGAAAAACTTCGTCAAACTCAAGTCCGTATTTAGTAGCTTCGTATTGAATTTTTTCGATATAAGCGGGTTTCTGGCTAGCAACAAAATCGGATAGTACATTTCCTAGATTTGCCCTTATAG
This sequence comes from Rivularia sp. UHCC 0363, assembly GCF_034931125.1. Lineage (NCBI taxonomy): Bacteria > Bacillati > Cyanobacteriota > Cyanophyceae > Nostocales > Rivulariaceae > Rivularia > Rivularia sp. UHCC 0363. The sequence goes on from NZ_JAYGHM010000041.1 coordinate 2,054, forward strand.
AACGTTCCGCCATATTAGTCATCACTTTAAACCAATCATGGTCGTGTTCGGATAGAGGAATACTACCGGATTGTAGTTCTGCCATTGTGCTTTCCTTATTATTTTCGTCGGATTCATGATACCAGGAATGCATGAGTGTATCACCTGTAGGGTAAAGTGACCGATTGCGATGTGCCATTGATTTGATTTCGCTCTTATATTATATACATATTGTATCCTTACTGTATGGGTACTATACTAAATGAAAAGCGAGCGAGTGAATAAGAATATTTCATGCTCAAGAACGTCTGGGTTTTAGTCTGCGTGCTGGGTGCATCGATTATCCCAACAACTGAAACCCCAAAAACTGCCTCTATAAGACAACCACGCACCCAATACCTATAGCCTGCATGGGAAAAAGGATGCTGCATGACAATCACCCAGCAACAACCTGAACGATGCAAGGAGGTCACGCTCCATCAACGACATCAAATAATGACAGTCACCCAGAGTACAAAAATTATGAGGGAAACAACGCGATCGCTAAAAGATTATTACGAATCAAAACTGGGTAAACCAATCAGCGATTCATCTTGGTATCGAGTCTGTGATTGCCTTCGAGGCACTTGTGGAGAAGTTACCAAAGAAAACCTAGAAGTGTACGCCAAAATGCGTAAGGCTTGCGCCAGGTTGCCAATCCAGCTATCGGAATTTATCCAAATCTGGGAATCCGTACAAACATTAAAAAACTCTAATGAAGAAGCAATAACTGGCAGTCAATTTAGAAAAATGCTGACCAAAAATATCCCATCGCGGATACCAGACATTACATTTTATCGATGGTTTATTCGTGCTGGTTTGAATTTCAGGAAGAGAAATGAATACACACCAGAACAATTTATTCCCGTAACAGTTAGTGCTTGGTGTTGGTACTTGAGAAAATCCAAGGAGCAATAACAATGGCAGATTTGATAAAGAGAATTCAGAGCAGATTATCTAGGAAATCAATTTCAATATCAAAGCAAGATTTGACCAGTGAAATTGCTGCACTGGGTTACTCCCCTCAAGCTTTAGAAGAAGATGAAATTGATACGATTACTCAACTGCTTTTAGATAAGCATCAAAATACAGAATTGGCGGTATCGGAGCCAGAAGAAATTACAGCTGCTCCATCGGACGAACATCACGCATCTGCAACCAATTTAACCGCGATTAGCAATCAACAAAAAGAACAACTGATATCAGTACAAGCCCAATCATTGGGCATTAAGCTAGACGAATCAGAAATCACGGATATTTCCCAAACCGTTAGCGATTCATTTACCGACTTTGTGAGTGCTGTAGAAACTATCAACTCATCAATCAAAGATTACGCCCAAAGTAAATTTGATGAAGTTGAGCAAAAAATTGATAAAAGTAATAACAACCTACGCGACTACATTGATAAAAGAACTACCAGCTTGCAAAGAAAGAGTTTAGAAGGAGCCACAACAACAAAGGAGGTACTAGAGCAAAAAAGCTCTAATCTCAAAAGCTTCTCCAAAAGACTCGCAGCAGCATTCAGAACACAGTAGACAATTACGCTTTAAAAATGTATTTCGGCTATTAGTAATAATAATTCCTGCTTTATTCCTAATAGATTATTGCTACCAATCAATTAGCTATCACTTCAAATATCAAGCCTACTTAGAAAGAAAAGACAGAATACAACAATACCAACAGTGGATGCACTACCAATGCACGGAAATACTAACTCAAGAAAGGACTAATCGCTGTGAAAAATACTGGCAAGCTGAAAAACTTGGTTTCTTCAAAATCACGCCACCTAGAAAAACAACTCCGTGGGAAATTCAACGCTTCCACAAACCTAATTTACAGGGCATTAATGGGCGACCAAAAAGCATTAAAACTAATAGGTCAAATGGGGAATGATGGAGCAAGAATAAGTGAATTTGCCCCCAAAGTTAAAGATAATATGCTAGCTGCAATCAAAGGAGCAGAAGATTTAAACACAACCCTTGCAGCTATTTATAAGCAAGCAGGTGTAAGTGGAGAGCGAATCGAACGAGAAATCCAATCATCTATTCTTGCAGACGATAAGCTAGCAAATCAATTAAAAGAATTAAACCTTGATTTTGAAGGAGCTAAAAGTAGAGAAGAATTGCGCCACAAACAAGCTAAAGAACATATTACATTGAAAACTTGGGTTGACCGTCACATGATGAGTATTGATGGCGAATACAAGATGTTGCAAGAAGAATTAAAGACAGAAGTAAGGCAGCAGACAATTGATTTACAACACGATAAAGAACTAGGTAACTATTATCTTGATGCTGGTGACAATGCTAGAGATGATTTAAAACCCAAGAAACAATACGCAAGACGTTCAATAATTCAAAGAATCAAAGATACAATTATAGGATTTTAATTTCTCAAGGAAGAGGGAAGAATTGCGAATGAAGTAATAACGCTACCATTTATCCATCTTCTTCAATTATCCTTCTTTGTTATTCCCCCAACATTCATCAACATATGATTGAGCAATTTAACGAATTAGAAGAACAAGAAGATTCAGAAACTACACCAGATACCCAATTACCCAAAGACTTAATAGAACACCTGGAAGAACGTAAAAAGCATAGAAAGCAAGTCATTCAAACAACGGAATTAGTACAGAAATATTTCATAAGTTGGTCGTTAAGTGCTAGTGGATTTTTTCTCGCACGACTACTTTTATTAATCAACGGTGGTGCATCTCTATGGCTTGCAGCAGGGTT